>JAYWHB010000245.1:0-12049 GCA_043777915.1 Deinococcales bacterium | reverse complement strand
TCTTCACTGAGCTTAAATTCGGGGGCTGGTCGTGACATATTTTAGTCTAACCGATAAAAAGAGATCACTTACTCTCTTCGCGTTATTGGTACTAGTTTTTTGACCCATGCGGAATCATTCCATAGGACGACCAAACTTCTTGCATAAGAATCATTAATTTTTAGCAGGGCGAACACAAGGTTCGCGTCCTACAAAATCAATTTTCCGTAGGGGTGATGCTTGTCATCACCTTGCCTTCAGGCGGTTGAAATTATTTATGCAAGAGGTCTAATTTTTTTGCAATTTGACCTTGATGCCATCAATAATCAGTTGTAATCCAGTTTCAAAACTATTTCTAAACGTGTTGTCGGTCAGAGGCTCGAGAAGTGTTCTGGTGGTGATAAAATCTGTTTCGGCTTCATCAGTTAAACGCTCTGCCCCTGTGTGCGGGATGGTGTTTTGCAATTCGCTAATCTCGAGAAGCGCAAAGCCAGTCACCAAAGCAAATACACTATCGCCAACTTGAACTGTGGCGCTTGGGTCAAGTCCAGCCTCGAGCAGTGTGCCAAGTAAGGTGTCGAGGGCTTTGAGTTCGTTATGCCCGATGTGCTTAGAGGCAATTAAACTAGGAAAGAGTTTGTGGTGACGCAGTGCCAAAGCCCGAAAACGGTGGGCAAGCTCGAGCAGTTTGTCTTGCCAGTGGTCGGGCATGGGCTGGTCTTCAGCTAACAACTCGCCAAAAATCATGTCGTAAATACCTTCCATCAGGGCAGCTTTACTAGGGATGTGATGATAAACCGCCATTGGGTCTACCCCAAGCCGAGTGGCTAAAGAACGCATTGAGAACTTCTCGAGTCCAGCTTGGTTAATTTGCTCCAAAGCCGTTTGGTAAATCAGTTCGGGACTGAGCGGAATACGTGGTTTTGCTTTTGCCATGATTGACCTCTTGCAATTATTCTACACTGTAGAGTATATTGACAACTCTACAGTGTAGAAATTTGAGTTTGTTTTAAGGAGAAAAATGTCTAAGCTCATCACCACTCAGCGCCTCTACTGGATTGCCACTGGATTATTCAGTCTTTTGTTTATCGGCTCTTCAATTCTTGGTTTTGCAGACCCACAAGGCGCTTACGACGAATACCGCCATCTCGAGTTTCCAAGCTGGATTCTTTACCCACTGAGTCTACTCAAAGCCCTAGGCGTGGTTGCAATCATTAGCAATAAATCACAAACCCTCAAAGACTTCGCCTTTGCTGGATTTCTTTACGATTTGCTGCTTGCGATTGGCGGGCATCTCGCCCAAATGGATGTCAAAATCTGGTTGGCTATTTTTGGTTTGGTGCTTTGGGGATTTGCTTTTTATATGGACAGAATTTACTTTCCACCTGTACGCCAAAAAATAACTCCATCTAAAGTCGGATGACATCTACGCCATAAAAACGCCATAATTTTGATCAACAAAGGGGCGATATGACAAACGCAATGGTGCAAAATAATTTTTCTAAACTCGAGTGGCAACGCTTTGAGCAAATTGGCGCTTGGGCAGTCCTGCTTGGCGTTTTCATCACGCTTTTTGGACTCAGTTGGGATGTCCAATGGCACACCGATGTCGGACCCGATACTTTTTGGACATTGCCCCATATCTTTGTCTACACGGGTGCAGCCCTGACTGGCGCAGCAGCCCTAACCGTGGTGCTACTTTGTACCTTTGCCAAAGAACAACGCCGCGCAGGTTGGATACCCGTTTTTGGGTTTTTCTATGCCCCCATCGGCTTTATTGTGGCTGGTTTTGGGGCGTTTGGTTTCTTATCGTTTGGCTTATTTGACCAGTATTGGCATCTTATTTTTGGCTTCGATGTGACTATTAGCTCGCCGCCGCACCTTGGGCTGATTTTATCCGATGTGCTGAGCATGGTTGGTTGCGCCCTGATTTTTGTGCGTGGCAACAAAACCCAAACCATTGGCATCAGTATCGCCACTGCCCTTGCCATCGCTTTTTCCTTACCGTTTATGATTGCTATTTTTGCCGATTTTGGCTTGGATATACCACTCCTTGGTTTACAAGCCCTGCTGATTCCACTTGGAATGCTGTTTGTGGTCTCGAGTACCCGTCAGCCTTATGCGGCACTGCTAATGACGGTTGTACTTGTGGCATTTCGGTGGTTGTGCGAATTGATTTTCCCGAGTATCACCTTGGCATATGCTGAGTCGCTAGGTTTATCCTTACGCGACTTTGCCAGTAACCAACCAGAATTACCGAAGCTGATTCCAGTCTTAAGTCCAATTGCTGGCTTGGTGGTCATGGGATTACTAATGGTTTGGAAAGCCCGAGGGCTGCCAGTCTTAGCGAGTGTACTGCTTTCTGGCACAATTGCTGCTCCGCTACTTTACCTCGACTCGAGTCTGATTCCAATACAAGGCGAAACTGCACTGCTGCTGATTCCATTTACGCTGGTGGGCGCACTCAGCGCTTGGCTGGGCTGGCAATTGGGCGTAGTGGCACGCCGTAGTAATGCCGCCATCAATTCACTCGAGCAGGTGAACGGATGAAACACTGGTTCTTTCTGGTTCTCACATTTTTTGCCCTCGAGACTGCGCTGGCTAACCCACTCAAACACACCGAAACGCTGATGGTCGGCAAGACCAAAGTGATTATTGGATTCAACGAATATCCTCTACAAGCCGAACGTTCACTTGACCTGACCTTTAACCCAGAAGGCGGAATTAGCAACAAAGAAGGCACGGTTCAATTTATCCGACCCAACGGTGAACAATGGTTTGCCACAAAATTACCGCGTTACACTCGAGACCGCAGTGTTTGGGGATTTGATAACCAAGCCTTCCCGACCCAAGGGCAATGGACAATGAACATCAAAATAAATGGCGTTCAAGCAACCTTGCCGCTCAGCGTTGGCGCACGACCAGTTGGACCTTCTAGCAACCTGATTATTGCCTTAGCCCTGATTCCAATACTGGCAGTTTTTACCCTTGCGATTCGTGCTTGGATACGGGTGCGACCATTGCGCCATCTTGAATCCAGAACTTGGTAGACTTGTAATCCAATGCCGCATTTTCGAGGATTTATCAAAGATGTGACCTATCAAGCTCAACTAACCTCTTTGCTTGATATGTATTCTCTAGCAGATTTTGACATCAATACGGCTCATTCGTCTGGACTTATTCAAGCACCTTCTGGGGTACTTTCTTTTTCAAAGTGGGTTTCACCTAAACCAACCCGCAGTTATCCATTTGAACGACTTTACAACACCTACAATGGTCAAAAAATCATTACTATTATTCCAATCCTCAAAGATGAAGGAGCAGATGGAGACCGTGACTTTATTGCCTTCAAAACATTTTCTTGGATGAGTTTACTGAATATCTATGTTGTTTTAGCTTATTACTCGAGTGCCACAAAACGCCAAGGTGTAAAGCAAAAAATTACCAATCAACTGTTTGAAACTGATGTTGTACGCCAACAAATTATTGAAATTACGCATTATAAACAAAGTGCTTTACATTGGAACAGAACCATTCTCGAGGAAAAATTTGTTTCAACCCTGCTATTCGCGCTGCAAAAATACCAAGAAATTGCTTTACTCACAAAGGTTCGGATACATGGACACTCGAGTAAAATAGATACGCTACTCGAGGGCTTAGAAAGTTATAAACGGGTTTCATTAACTGCTTCAAGAAATGCTGCTATACGTGAAACAAAGGTCAATCATGCCTTAGAAATTGCTGATTCCTCTGACAAATATGTGCTTGAAATCGAGAATTATTTAGGGGGTGTTTATTCGCTTTCACCTGATGGTTTAATTTTTGAACAAAACCGTTGGGTGATTGTTGAATCTAAAAATACCACCAAGGGAAGACTGCCTCAACTATCTGACATTAAAGACGGACTGTTTAAGCTGATTCTATTTTCTAACCTTGATCGTCTCGAGTGTGATGGTGCTAAGGTTGATTTTACAACTCGTTTGCAACTGAGTGGCAATAATATAGTAGGGCAGTTAAAAATGCCGTGTATTACGGAATTGGTAGAACAATTTATTGCCAATAATCAATTCGTGAACACCGAAAAAATCACTTTACGAAACCTAAACTTAGAAGCTCAAACCAACGCTCGTCTCGAGATTGTGGTGAAGAGTAATGGCTAAGCTCAAAACACCATTGCGTTATCCGGGCGGTAAATCACGGGTAGTGGACGCTATTCTCGAGCGTTTTCCAGACCACTTCCTCGAGTTTCGGGAACCTTTTGTCGGTGGTGGAAGTGTTTTTTTGGCAGTTCGGCAAAAATTCCCAAGCATTCCTGTTTGGATTAACGACCTAAATACAGATTTAATTGCTTTTTGGACAACTTTACAAACAGATGTAACAGCTTTAACCTTTGAGCTTCGCAAAGTTCGGGAGACCGAAAAAGACGGTTCTGTGCTGTTTGAACGCTTACGCTCGAGCTTTGAGCATAAATTGTCTGATTTTGAACGGGCGGTACGTTTTTTTGTTCTTAACCGAATCACTTTTTCTGGCACAGTGGATAGTGGCGGATACTCCCAACAATCATTTGATGGTCGGTTTACGGCTTCAAGCATTGACCGACTCGAGATGATTGCACCATTATTAAGTGGCGTGAAAATAACCAATTTGGATTATGGCAAACTGATAAAAGCAACTGGAAAAGATGTTTTTGTTTTTCTTGACCCGCCTTATTACAGTGCTACCAAATCAAGATTATATGGAAAAAATGGAAATTTACACACAGGGTTTAATCATCTCGAGTTTTCCCAAACTATGCGTGGGTGTCAGCATTTGTGGCTTATTACTTACGATGACTGTACTGAAATCCGTCAGCAATTTCAATTCGCCGAACTCGAGGATTTTTCGGTGCAGTACGGCATGAATAACTACATGCAGGAAAAAGCAGCCAGAGGAGCAGAATTATTTATTTCTAAATTGCCACTGTACACTGCCCAAGCCAGTTTATTTGGTTAAGTAACCTCCACCAATTATCGGCAATGTTTTATGGTCTAACCTTTGACCGCACCACTGGTTAGCCCAGAAACCAAGTGCTTTTGCACGAACAGTGAGAAAATAAATACTGGCAGCACCGTTAAAACCCCACCTGCTGCCATCGCACCCCATTTAATCTCGAGAATAGGTACAACCAAATTCGATAATGCCACTGGTAATGTTTGTGAATTTGGTGTGCTGGATAAGATAACTGCAAAGAAAAATTCGTTCCAAGAACCAATGGCAGTTAAAATTGCTACGGCAGCTAAGCCGGGTGCGGCTAAGGGCAGAACAATTTTCCACAAGGCTTGCCAGCGTGTGCAACCATCTATCAGCGCAGCTTCCTCGAGTTCGACAGGTAATTCACGAAAAAAACCAACCAATAACCAGACAGAAGTAGGCAAACTAAAACTGAGATGCGCGAGGGCAATGCCCCAAACTGTGTCACCTAAACCACTGCCTGTAATCATTAAAAAAATAGGAATCACAATCGCGGCGGCTGGTGCCATGCGTTGAATAAAGAGCATTGGCATAAAAAGATTTTCGCCAACCCCAAGACGAGCAATTGCATATGCTCCAAAAGCACCTAAGCCCACCGAACCCAGCGTGGTAATAACGGCAACCACAAAGGAGTTTCGCATAAATTCAGTGAAACGCAAATTGGTGAACAGTTCAGCGTAATGCGAAAAGGTAATTGAACTTGGAAACCACTGTGGTGGGTCAGTGAAAAATTGACCATCTTGCTTAAACGATGTCACAAACATCCACCAAATCGGTAAGAATTCAACCATCATCAATAAAACCGCTAAGACAAGCGCTACAGTTGCCATCGTTTTCTTTTGTGAAAAGGCTGACGCGCCTTTTGAATTCATTTTGCCCCCTTTGCTCGTTGTGACAACCACAACACAGCCGCAGCACACACCAGCATTACCAACATCAATGCCACTGCCAAGGTACTGCCATAACCAAGATTAAAACTCGAGAAGGCAGTGCGGTACACATGAAAAGAAATCAGGTTGGTGGCATCGCCAGGTCCTCCACCGGTTAAGTTATAAACAATGGCAAAAGTCTTAAAACCGTCCATGATGCGTGAAAGCATAATAATCAGGGTGAATGGTGCAAGGTGAGGTAAGATAATGTGTCGAAAAATTGCCCAGTTGTTCGCACCATCCATCGCAGCCGCTTCGTATTCTTCGGCGGAGATGGTTTGTAAACCCGCCGTGAAAATCAGGAAACTAAACGGATACCACTGCCAAACCGTGGCAATCACAATGCTGACCATCGCCAGTTGCGGCGAAGCCAACCACAGCACATCTTCTTGAATTAAACCCATGCTTTTAAGGATGGCATTCAGTGGTCCAAACGGCGAGGCATACATCATCTTCCAGACCAAAGCAATCACCACAGGTGAAAGCATCATCGGTAAAAGCAAAATCGCCCGAATAAAACCTCGAGCCTGCATGGTGCGGTTTAGGAGTAACGCCAGACCCAAACCCAAGAGCAATTCGATAGGCAGCGCAATCCCCAAGAAAATAAGGGTGGTTCGCATCGCCCCAAAAAAAGCCTCATCTTCAAATAAACGCACCCAATTACGAAACCAAATAAAGGCTTGTGGTTCTGGGCTGGTGATGTAATTCCAACGAAAAAAAGTCAGCCAAATCACACGTAGCACAGGGTACAAACTGATTACTGCCAAGAGCAGCAAGGTTGGTGTGAGCAGCGTCCAAGCAAAAATGGCGTTTGGATTACTTTTTTTGCGTTTGATCGGGTGGGAATCAGTCATAACCCTCGTTTAGCAAAAGGGACTCTCTCGAGTCCCTTAATGTTTTTATTTTAAGCCAGCATCTTCAAGGACACGGTTGAGATTGGTGCTGAGTTTGTCGGCTGCGGCTTTTGGCTCGAGTTGACCTGCCAGCATTTGGCTGACTCCTTCGGAAATGGTGGCGTTGAATTGACCACTGACTTGGCTATCCACTTGGAACATTCCGCGTTCTTTGGAATCGGCGAGGATTTCGCCGTATGGGTTTTTGGCTTTGTAGGTGGCGCTTTTATAACTCGAGGCTCGGGCTGGGTAGCGACCTGCGAGTTCAAACATTTTCATGTCGTTTTCTTGGCTGCTTAGGTATTGCGCCAATAAGAAAGCAGCACTTTGGTTTTTGCTGCTTGGGTTGAGCATCAGCGACCAACCGCCAAGCAGGGTGCGTGATGGTGTGGCTGCCAACGACCATTTATTGGCAATTTCGCCTGTACCTAAACGCCCTAGAAATGAATCCCATGTGATGACCATAGCTGCGCCTCCACCTAAGAAAAGTTCTCGAGCGGCAGTGTCATCGGTTTGCAGGTAGGAGCTTTGGGCAAATTTGCTGATGCGTTGCAGACGCTCGAGAGCGCTAAGACTGTACGGCTCGAAAGTCAGGGCATTTTTGGTATCTAGGAGTGAATTGATGGATTTACCTTTCTCGAGGGCAGCACCCGCCGAGAGCAGCGCAAAGTGCCACATCAATGGGTCGCCGGCTCGGGTGGCGGCTAAGGAAACACCAACGCCTTTTGCGCCACCAAACGATTTCCAGTCGGCAGTGTGGAAGTATTCGGCGACCCGTTCAAAATCTGCCCAAGTGCGTGGAGCAGTTAAGTCACGGCGGTACTTGGTTTTATAGGCAGTTTGGTGTTTGGGGTCGGCAAATAAGTCTTTACGGTAGAACATGCCCATGCCGCTTGCACCAAAAGGAATCGAGACGATGTTGCTGCCTTTATCCGGGTCTTGGAAGAAATTACTGGCGCGAACAAAGTCACTGCGGTTCCATTCTGGGTCAGCAAGATTGGCATTGGTTAAGAACCCACGAAGCGGTTGTGCCACACCTGCTTTGGTGTACGGGCGTTTGAAGGTCGCGGTGAACAGGTCATAGGCTGTACCTTTGTTGCGAAGCTCGAGCAGGGTTTTTTCTAAAATTTGAGCGCCGGGTATTTGTACCACTTCGACAGCAATGCCTGTTTGCTTACTGAACTCGGCACTGATGTTTTTAACCGCATCTGTCCAAGCAACCGTGGCTAAAGTCAGTTTTGTGCCTTTGTACGGAGCAGCAGCTTCGGACAACGACCATTTTTTCTGGGCGCTACCTACGGCTGCAATCAGGGCTGCGCTGACAAGGGCGGTGGTGACCAACAAACGTTTTTTCATGGGCTTCTCCTGTTGGACTACCTCGAGCCGTTCCACAAAGTGTGGATAGGGCAAATCGAGATATTTGAAATGGATTTCAGTTTTGACTGTAGCATTTAGGGTCTTGTATTGTCAATATCAAATCATAAAATTTTTGAGTTAGTGAGATTTAATTCGTTTGACAAGGTATAAAATTGCTCTTTTCTTGAGGACTTACCAATATGTTGACGTTCAATCATAAGTTGTGCTACATTTAATTTCTGAAATCTGTTTCAAAATTTGTATCAGTTTATTACACCAGCCAAAAAGACCCAAAAGGCAGGTTGAGCCTATGAAACCGCAACAACACAACACTGCTATGCTGATGGGTAGAAAAACCATGTCAAACTCGGAATTAACCATCCAAGATGTTGCCAAAGCCGCAGGAGTCAGCGCTGCCACTGTGTCTCGAGTCATGACAGGTTCGGCTGGTGTGAACATCAAAAAAGCTGAACGGGTACGCGAAGTTATCCAGCAACTCAATTATCGCCCAAATCCTTTTGCTAGAAATTTACTAAAAAAATCCTCACGAACCATTGGTGTGTTGGTGCCGCAACTCGAGGATGGGTTTTACGGCAAAATTATCACCGGTATCGAACATGAACTAAGCCAAGCGGGTTTTCAAATTCAGATTTCGATTATTCATGGCACAGTTGAACAAGAAGCCAAAGCCCTGACTAATTTTCTCGAGCGTCAGGTGGATGGTGTGGTGCTGATTACCGATTTGCTGCCTGAGCAAATGCTCTTAAATTTCCAAAAATACCAAACGCCAATTGTGCTGCTGAACAGACTGATTCCCGAATTGGCTCAGCACTGCATACGGCTGGACAACGTGGAAGGCGGTGCAAGTGCCACCAAGTACCTGCTCCAAAAAGGACATCGGCGGATTGCCCATATTACTGGTTTACTCGAGCGGGCAGGGTCTAGGGAACGCTTAAATGGTTATGTTCAAGCCTTGCAAGAAGCAGGCATTGCCCGTGACGACCACCTGATTGTTGAATGCGATTTTAGTGAAGAAGGCGGGTATGCTGCCATGCAGCGCTTACTGGCTCGCACCCAATTTACGGCTGTTTTTGCTGGCAATGACACGATGGCAGTCAGTGCCATGCAAGCCGCTCGAGATGCTCACTTAAGCATTCCCGAGGACATCAGCATCATTGGTTTTGATGACCGCAGTTTCAGTCGGTACATTACCCCTAGTCTAACAACTATGCACTACCCGATGCTCGAGATGGGCGCTGCTGCCGCCCAGCATTTAATGGCAGTGCTGCGCGGCGAAAATCCTAAGCCAGTTCCACTTTTTCATGCGCCACTGATTGAACGCCAATCGGTGCGCCAAATTGAACCAAAAACCAAGAAATAGCCCCGTGAGGACAGCTTATGACCAAAGAACACTATGAATACGACCTGACCATCATCGGTGGGGGACTTGCAGGCGTTTGTGCCGCCATTGCTGCCGCTCGGCTTGGACAGAAAGTTGCTTTGGTGCAGAACCGACCTGTGCTGGGAGGTAATTCCTCGAGTGAAATTCGGGTTTGGGTCTCGAGTGCCACGGCACATGGGGTGCAACGTTACGCCCGTGAAACTGGCATTATGGGTGAATTATTTTTAGAAAATGAGTACAACAACCCCGAAGGCAACCCGTACCTCTGGGATTTGGTACTGCTAGATGCGGTCAAACGAGAATCAAGTATTACATTGTTTTTGAATACGGATGTGCGTCATCTCGAGAAAAACCTTGAAACACACATTCAGAGTGTAACCGGTTGGCAAATGGGTGCAGAACGAGAAATTACCTTTGTTAGCCCCTATTTTATGGATTGTACTGGCGATGGTCTGATTGGCTTTTTAGCAGGCGCAGATTACCGTATGGGACGCGAAGCTCAGCATGAATACGGCGAACTCTGGTCGCCCGAAGTCGCCGATGATTACACACTGGGCAGCACCATTTTCTTCTATACCAAAGACGCTAGACGACCCGTACCATTTGTCAAACCCAGCTTTGCCATTGATATTCGTGACACAAGCATCCCCGAAAAACGCATTATTCGCAGTGGCGACAACGGTTGTTATTACTGGTGGATTGAATGGGGCGGGGAACTCAACACCATTACCGATAACGAACGCATCCGCGATGAACTCTGGGGCGTGGTCTACGGCATTTGGGATTACATTAAAAACAGTGGGGACTTCCCAGACTCGAGCCAAATGACCCTCGAATGGGTTGGTTCAATTCCGGGTAAACGCGAATCACGGCGTTTCCTTGGTGATTACGTCTTAAAGCAACAAGATATTCTCGAGCAAACCCAATTTGAAGACAGTATTGCCTTTGGCGGTTGGAGCATAGATTTACACCCACAAGGTATTTACAGTTTCGAGACTGCCAGCAAACACATGTACTCCGATGGTATCTACCCCATTCCGTATCGCTCTTTATACTCGAGAAACATTGAAAATTTGTTTTTTGCCGGACGCAACATCAGTGCTTCGCATGTGGCATTTGGCAGCACTCGAGTCATGGCGACCTGTGCTGTGCTTGGCGAAGCAGCAGGCACGGCAGCCGCATTGTGCTTGCAACATAGCATCACACCACGCGGACTTTACACACAGCATCAGCTTTTACAACAAACCTTACTGCGCCAAGATGCCAGTTTAATTGGTGTTGCCCACACCGACCCACAAGACCTTGCCAAACAAGCTCGGGTCAGTGCCTCGAGCTATTTAGAACAAATTGCAATTGTTCAATCAAGCAACACAATCCAACTCGAGCCAGACTTAGGTTTGATTATTCCCGTGCAGCACAAACTCGAGCGCCTAAGTTTTTTGATTGATGTGGTTGAAGCTACAGTTATAGACATAGAAATTTACAACACCAGTAAGCCACAAAATTATGTACCGCACACATTACTGCTAAGCATGAGTCAACCGATTCAAGCTGGGCAAAAGCAATGGGTGGAACTAACCACACCACTCGAGCTTGAAAACCCACAAAATGTCTTTTTGATTCTAAAAAGCAATCACAGTGTTCAAATGCACATCGCCCAGCAAACCTTAATTGGCGTTCAAGCCTATCAAAAAGTAGTTGCATTCAACACTGGCGATGCAAACGAAGGTAGCAACACCCAAGCTCTGCGGGTCTGGAATCCTAAACCACTGCACCGACAACTCCCCTGCATGATGATTTTTCCAAAAAGCCATGTTTTCGCGCCACAAAACGTGATCAACCCTTGGGCAAGACCTTACGGCAATCCCAATGCTTGGGTATCAACACCACTCGAGGAACACACCAGCACTTGGCTCGAGTTACGCTGGGAAGAATTTTTGCACCTCGAGAGACTGCACATTACTTTCAATGACGATGTGAACGAAGACCTCATTAACTTGCATCACCACCGTTCACCTTGGAGAATCATTCCTGAAATTATTCAGGCTTACCACATTGAAATCTGCACCCTACAAGGCTGGCAGACCCATGAAATCATCACCGATAATCGCCAACGCCACCGAGTACATATCATGGGAATCAAAACCAACGCTATACGCATCGTGATAAAAGCCACCAACGGCGCACCTCGAGCCGAAATCATGCAAGTACGGGTGTACTAAACCACCGTCATGGCTCAAATCCCAAGCGAAATATACTTGGTAAACAGGTACTCATCTAAGCCCCAATGCCCACCTTCGCGTCCATACCCCGATTGCTTAACCCCACCAAACGGCGCTTGGACGGTGCTTGGCACAGCATCATTTAAGCCAATAATGCCGTACTCGAGACTTTCAGCGACACGCACCGCCCGAGAAATATCTTTTGTCCAGATATACGCCGCTAAGCCAAACGGGGTGTTGTTAGCCGCCGTGATTGCT
>JAYWHB010000244.1:0-4253 GCA_043777915.1 Deinococcales bacterium | reverse complement strand
CACTTTGGGCGGGGCTTGCCACACCAGAACAAGCCGCTCGAGTGGTCAAAGACTGGCTACCGCGTTTTGAACGCATTGGCGGGCTGCTGACCACGCTCGAGACTCGAGAAAATCATCAGTGGGCAGCCCCGAATGGTTGGTCGCCTTTGCAGTGGTTGGTCGTGGCTGGACTCGAGCGCTATGGTTTTAGACTCGAGGCACAACGGATTATGCGGGCATGGTGCAACAACAACGCCACAGTGTTTTCCCAGACGGGCGCACTTTGGGAAAAGTACAATGTTGAAGACATCGGCGCGGAATCTGAAGGCGGGCTGTATGGTGCGCTCAAAGGCTTTGGCTGGACAAATGGGGTTTTCTGGGATTTTGCCAAACGGCTCGAGTAATTGCCTAGAAAATCATGCTTTGCGCTTTTCTCGAGTACAATAAAAACGTGACCGAAGCTGATACTTGCCGCCAATTTGTAGTACCTAAGCTCTATGCGGCAGGTTGGGATGATGACCATATTCACCAAGAACACCTCGTCACGGCTGGTCGAATCATGGTGGTTGGACGCAACGCCAAACGCAACGATAGCAAACGCCTTGATTACTTACTGCGCTACAAACGTGATTACCCGTTGGCGGTGGTCGAAGCCAAAAGCATCTATAAAACGGCTCTGGATGGTTTACAACAAGCCATAGCCTACGCCCAACTGATGGACATTCCATTTGCTTATGCCACCAACGGACACGGCATTATTGAACGCGACATGCTGACTGGCATTGAATCCGAAATAGAAACCTTCCCAAGCCCTCGAGAACTCTGGAATCGGGTACGGGATTTTAAGGGCTTAACGCCAGAAATCGAAGATAAATTCTTGACCCCGTATTCAAATACAGACCGTTATCCACGGTATTATCAAACCATTGCTATTTCGAGGGCAGTCGAAAACATCCTTAAAAATAAAACCCGTGTGCTTTTAACCCTCGCAACTGGTACAGGCAAAACCGAAATCGCCTTTCAGATTTGCTGGAAACTGCATCAGAGCAGGTGGAATCGGGCAAATCAGCATCGCCGCCCAAGAATGCTGTTTTTAGCCGACCGTGATGTACTGGTCAGCGACCCACAACAAAAAGCCTTTGCGCCGTTTGGTGAAGCGCGGCGCAGACTCGAGCATGGAAAACTCAGCACCGCCCACGATATGTATTTTTCTACTTATCAGAGCCTCGCCGAAGACATCAGCCGCCCGGGGCTGTACAAGCAATACGACCCAGATTTTTTTGACCTGATTATCATCGACGAAGCCCACCGAGGCAGTGCCAAAGAAACCAGTTCTTGGCGTGATATTCTGGGGCATTTTAGCAGTGCGGTACAACTTGGTTTAACCGCCACACCGCTTCGTGATGACACCCGAGATACCTATGCTTATTTTGGCAATCCAGTCTATATTTACAGCCTTGCCCAAGGAATCCAAGATGGTTTTTTAGCCCCGTATCAGGTGCGGCGAATCATCACCAACATAGATGCCACCAATTTCCGACCTCACCCCGGAATGCGAGACTCGAGGGGACGCGAAATCCCCGATGATGAGTACGGCACAAAAGACTTTGAAACCCTGATTAGTTTAAGGCAGCGCAACGCCGAAGTTGCCAAAAATCTGGTTGATTATTTAAGAAAAACCGACATCATGGCAAAGACTTTGGTGTTTTGTGTAGACCAAGAACACGCTGCCGAAATGCGCTTTGAAATTGCTAAGCTCGTACCCGATGTACTGCAAAAATACCCCGATTATGTCTGCCGAGTCACTTCCGATGAAGGCGAAATTGGCAAAGGACACCTGAGCCACTTCCAAGAACTCGAGACCAGCAGCCCCGTGATTCTGACCAGCAGCAAACTGTTGTCTACGGGCATAGATGCGCCAACTGTCCAAAATGTGGTGATTTTTCGAGTGATTGGCACAATGAGCGAATTCAAACAAATTATTGGGCGTGGTACTCGAGTCCGCGAAGATTACGGCAAATTATTTTTTACGATTATTGATTACACTGGCAGCGCCACACGGAAATTTGCCGACCCAGAATTTGATGGTTTACCAACCGAAATCATCGAAGTGAGTATTCTTAGCACCCCAGAACTGCTCGAGCCGCCAGCCCTAAAAGACTCACCAGAAGCAAAAAAAGCAACCGAGCAATCTGAACCCCGAAAATACTACTTAAAAACAGGTGTGATGGTTCATATTCTGCACGAAACCGTACAAGAACTCGATGCGGGTGGAAAATTACTGCGGGTGGTTGAATACACCAAATTTACTGCCGAAACCGTACAGAGCCTCTTTCGTACCCCCGAAGCCTTACGCAACAAGTGGAGCGACAGCCGCGAACGCGAAGAAGTCAAACGGGCTTTACTCGAACACGGCATCATGCTCGAGCAGTTAAACAGCGTCATGAGCGGCGAGGACTTTGATTCTTTTGATTTGCTTTGCCACCTTGCTTTTAACGCCCCACTCCAGACCCGCAAAGCCCGAGCCGAACAAGCCAAGAAAAAAACAAGCACCATTTTTAGTCAGTACAGCCAAACCGCCCAGCATATCCTGACCGATTTACTCGAGCAGTACGCCAACAGCAGCATTGAGGATGTCAGCAACTTGGCAGTCTTTAAGCTGTTGCCCAGCACCAAGCACTTAAACACCTTGGATATTGCCAAGCACTTTGGCGGTGCGCCTAAAATGCTAAGCACCCTCGAGAGGCTGCAAAAAGTGATTTACGAAGATGGTACTGCCTAAATCTGTAGGATTTCATGGTTATTACTACCAGCAGGTTTTATGTGCCTTAAATTATGCAACCTGCAATTTGGGGTTTGAAGCCAATGAAGCTGCACGCATAACCCCACCAAAGGCAGTTGCTAATTCTGCTCGTTGACGTAGTGAAAACTGTCCAAACAAATCAGTTTTTTCAAGATTCAAGGTTTCATAAACACTTTTGGCATTCTTGTAGTGAATACCTGAATTCACATAAGACAAAAGCTCTTCGTAACTCATTTCGGTTAATGATTTGTTTTGCATAAGCTCACCTTCGGTACTTTAGCAGATTTTCTGTTTCTTTAATAGAAAAACCATGTTTAAGTGTTTCATCCCATAGCCATTTGGATAAATCATTGGCAGTTCTTGATTTTAGAAGCTGTTGCCAAATCTCGTTTTGATGTTCACCCCATGCACTCATCAATTGTCGTACTAAAATAAGCTCATTTGCATAAGCACCTGTCTTTGCAACACCACCTAGCCTAGCCTGTGACATCCGTTCAGCAAATTCTTGTGCTAATCCCTCTTCTATATCCGAGCTTGGATTGTATTGCATTGGGGACTTACGAATTCCATGCCAGTATTCATGTGCAATACAACGCCAAACATACGCTCTTTCTTCAATGTTACCTTGAAGTAGATAGTACGCATTAGGCGAAAGATAAATTCTGCCTCCTTGGACATGACTGGCAAAAGCGAATGGAAGGCTATTAGAGTTTGGATAAGCTAAATTTCTTCCATATTTTTTGTTTTCATCGTCTATTGCTTTTCGCACATCAATTTCAAATTCATGTTGTTCAGTGTGTATTCTAATCGAACTGGGTGTGACTGCTCGAGGAATTTTTAAGGAATTAAGCCATGCCAGTGCATCATCTGCAATGACTTGAGGTTCGCTATACCGCAAGCAGCCATCGTGCTTGAAGCGTGAATCTCGAGGTAAATCGGCTAAGTTTACTTGCCCCGGCATTTCTTCGGGCATTAAGTCGTTCATTAAATCAAGATTTTACCATTCAAACATGGAATAGAATTGTCCGATGCCACCAACCAAAACCCCAACCCCAATCAACACCACCCAACGCCTTGGCAGCGTGGTCAAAAGTGTGCGTGACATCATGCGGAAAGACAAAGGCTTAAACGGTGATGCCGATAGGCTGCCGATGCTGACTTGGATGATGTTTCTAAAATTCTTAGACGACCTCGAGCATAGCGCCGAAGCCGATGCGATTCTCGAGCAACGCCCCTATAAACCCTTGCTGGTTGCGCCGTACCGTTGGCGGGATTGGGCAAGTGCCACCGACAAAGAACATGTACCACCAACCGGCGACGACCTGATTGCTTTTGTCAACAACGACGAAGTGATGCTGCCTTCGGGGATAAGGGGAAAAGGCTTATTTGCCTATCTTCGCGCCCTCCAAGGCGATGGTGCAACCGACCGCCGCAACGTGGTCAGCACGGTTTTTAAGGGAACAATTAACCG
>JAYWHB010000243.1:0-12106 GCA_043777915.1 Deinococcales bacterium | reverse complement strand
CAAGTTTTTGCTGGCGATGTGGTGGCAATTGCGGGTTTGGAGGATGTTGGTGTCGGCGAAACGGTTGCTGATTTTGCCGACCCCGAAGCCTTGCCAGTTTTAACCGTGGACGAACCGACGGTTTCGATGACTTTTGGACCAAACACCAGTCCATTTGCCGGTAAAGAAGGCAAGTACGTGACCACGCGGCATATCCGTGACCGCTTATTCAAAGAAGCCATGACCAATGTGGCACTGCGGGTCGAAGAGGACAGTACCGACGAGTACAAAGTCTCTGGACGCGGCGAGTTGCACTTATCAATCCTAATCGAAACCATGCGCCGTGAAGGGTACGAAATGCAGGTTTCAACGCCGCAAGTTATCACCCGTGAAATAGATGGTGTGACCCACGAACCATACGAGCATCTTGTGATAGATGTACCCGAAGGCAAAATGGGCGGCGTGATGGAAACCCTCGGCTCGAGACGCGGCGAAATGCTGAATATGGACAACCAAAACGGACGAATGCGCCTCGAGTATAAAATTCCAGCCCGTAGTCTATTTGGTTTCCGCACCCAATTCCTGAGCATGACCCAAGGCGAAGGCATCATGAACCACGTTTTTGATGGCTATGCCCCAATCGCAGGCGAAATCAAAACCCGTCAGAACGGCTCGATGGTCGCCATGGAAGCCGGGCAGACTTTTCCATACGCCATTTGGAAACTCGAGGATCGCGGTAAGTTCTTTATTGAACCGGGCATCGAAGTCTACATTGGTATGATTGTCGGTTCTAACAGTGGACCTAAAGACTTAAACATCAATGTCTGTAAATCCAAAAAGCTAACCAACATGCGAACCAGTGGCGCAGACGATGCGACCACACTCACACCCGTTTCGCCAATGAGTCTCGAAGAAGCCCTCGAGTACATTGGTGACGATGAGCTTGTGGAAGTCACTCCAAAGAGTATTCGACTTCGTAAACGGATTCTCGAGCCGAACCAACGCAAGAGCTAGAACAAAAAGAGCGAACCAATTGGTTCGCTCTTTTCATAAGCCAGTTTTGTGTAGGCTCGAATTAAAGCCTAGCTTGCTAGTGTCCGTTCATAGACCGCAGTATATCTTGGCAAAATCACATCAGGGTGAAATTCTTTAACGGCGCGTTCCCTGGCAGCAATTCGCATTTGTGGCAACTGCTCGAGGGCGGTTATGCCAGCCTCAGACATTCCAGCCACATCGCCAATCGGCAAGGTAAAACCAGTTGTTCCGTGCAGTACCACTTCGGGTAGCCCACCAGCATTGCTCGAGATAACGGGTACACCACATGCCATGGCTTCGAGTGCCACCAGCCCAAAACTCTCTTTGCTCGAGGGCAAAAGTAGTAAGTCAGCCACCCCAAAAATCATTTCGACGTTGGGGAAAGAACCAATAAAATGCACATACTTGGCAATCCCCATACTTTTGGCAAGTTCTAAAGTCGGTAGGCGTTCAGGTCCATCGCCAATCATAATCAACCGTGCTTTTTGGTGCTTTAGTACATTGGCAAAAACGCGAATTACATCTTTGGGGCGTTTGATTTCCCTAAAATTACTGGCGTGAACAATTAGGCTTTCATCGCTTCGAGCAAAACGGCTGCGGTAAGTGCTGTCGGTAATCGGAGCAAAACGTTCGGTATCCACCCAGTTATAAACCACATCTATGTTTTTATTTGCGCCCATGACCGTGTTGGTGTGGTCAGCTAAGTAATCGGACACAGCCGTAACCGCATCCGAGGCTTCGATGGCGTAGCGGGTGGTTCGTAAAAAACTCGGCTCGAGACCAACCAGCGTTACATCTGTGCCGTGTAAGGTGGTCACAACTTTGACCTTACCGCCCACCATGTCACGGGCTAAGAGCGCACTGGTGGCGTGTGGAATCGCATAATGGGCGTGAACCAAATCTATATTGTGTTCTTCAATCACACTGACCAAGGTATTGACCGCCGCTAAACTGGTCAGTGGTTGGTCAAAAAGTGGATAGTTGGCATTTTGAATCTCATGGAACATCACTTCGCCGCCCAAGGGTTCAAAATTATTATCTAAGCTCGGTAACTCGAGGTCTGGAAGCCGCATCGCATTTAAGCGAAAAGGTACTTGGGTAGCAATCATATGGACACGGTGTCCGCCAGCCACCAAAGCCAGTGCCAATTCGGTTGCCACAACTCCAGAGCCACCAGCCGAAGGGTGACATAAGACAGCGATATTCATGGGCTTTAGTCTAAGCAGCTTCGTGTCAAAAGCTGGTCAGCAGGGCAACCAAAAAGATTTCTTGATTTTCTTTTCATAAGGCTCACCTGACATACCTGATAGACTAGACTTTATGAAATGGTTTGTTCTTCCTGTGCTGGCACTGGCGGCTGGGCTGCTTGGTTTGTCGTCTCGAGCCGCCGCACCAACCAAAATTACTTTTTGGCATTATGTTGGAAGTGAGAGCAGTGCAGCTTTGATTAAAACCTTTGCCAAGGAATTCAATAATTCGCAAAATAAGTACAGCGTTGAAGTGGCTGAACCGGGTGATTTTAAGGACATTCAAATTAAACTCCAAGCGGCATTGGCAGCCAAAGGCGATTTACCCAGTTTGGTGCAAATAGACAATGCTTTTTTTACTCGTCTTGCCCTAGGAAATCAGTTACTCGATGCCACATCGCTGCTCGAGACACTGCCCAAAGGCACAGTCCAAGATTTTAACGACACCATTTGGGAATATGGGCAAGTTGGTGGTAAACGTTTCGGGCTACCTTGGGCTGCCAGTACCTTAATTACGGCTTATAACGCCGATGCTTTTAGGGCAAAAGGTTTAGCTGCGCCGCGTTCATGGGATGATTATATTAAAGCCAGCAATGCCCTAACCAACCGCACCAGCAAAGGCGCTATCTTTTTTGTGGATGGTTGGATTTTTGGTTCGATGGTCTCGAGTCGTGGTGGAAATATTTTAGATAACAACAACAAACCCGATTTTGATTCAACCGCTTCGATGCAAACCCTACAGATGATGTACGACTTAACCCGTGGCGGTAAAGCGATTGTCCGTAATTTTGCCGAAATTAACTTTGCGGTCATAGATTGGGTACGAACCAAAGCCTTTATGGTGACTGTGCCAACCAGTGCTTACCCACTTGTTAAAGATGTCCTGCCTTTTCAAATTGGGGCTGCGCCTATGCCCGGACGTACCCTAGCTGGCGAATCACAACTGATTATTCCCAAAGGCAACCCCGAAGCCGAAACCAAAGGCGCATTTGAATTCTGGGCATATTTAACCCAGACCGAAAATGTGGTGCGTTTTGTCAAAGAATCTTACTACCTGCCTGTGCGCCAAAGTGCGATTAAACCCTTGGGTAATTTTGTCAATGAACCAATCATGAAAGCTGGACTTGAAGCCTTAGAAAAAGCCTACAACCCACCGCATTTGCTCGAGTACCAAAAATGGCGTGATATTCTCGAAGCCCAAATGGAACGTAGCTTAAAGGGCGGACTTGACCCCAAAGCCGCGCTGCTCGAGGCACAGAGACTTGCGTTGCAAGTGAGGTAAAAAGGTCAAAGGGTTAAAGACTCAATTCTCCTTTTACCTTTTCTACTTTTAACCTTTTTACCTATGCCCTTCTACCAGCCAATTAAAACCAGACACGGCATTCTGCGTGGGCGTGAAGCACTGGTGTTGCAACATCTCGAGTATGGGCAGGGCATCTTGAAACTCGAGGCGACTTTGCATCTCGAGTACACCTCCGAAGGTGGAACTGGAACAGAACAATGTTTTTTTGAATTTACTGGGGTGCGGGTCTGGTCTGTTACGCATTTAGATGATTTTCGAGGCAACTTGGGAAGCAGTTACGATGAGGTTCAGGGCAGTTTGTGGCTCGAGACGGCTGTCCTAGAGCCAACTCGGGTTCGTCAATATCAAGTGCTTTGTATGTTTGAGGTGCTTGAAGTGCTGTGTGAACGAGCCAGTTTACGAATTATAACCAGCCGCGTCGTTTGAGAACCGCTAACAACCCGATGACAGCCAGTACACAAAGGAGCATCACGGCGGCAAAACCCCACGGTTCGGTTTGCCAAGGTAGTGGCACATTCATTCCAAAGACCCCAGTAATCCAAGTTGGTAAAGCCACCATGACCGTCACGATGGTCAGCATTCGCACCACTTCGTTGAGGTTGTTACCAATCACGGCAGCAAAAGCACTGGTGGTTGTGCCGAGAATAGACAAGGCAATATCGGTCATCTCGAGGGCTTGGGTGGTTTCTATCAGCACATCCTCGAGCATGGCGGTGTTACTCCCAATCAGGGTTTCTTCGTTTTTTAGGCGCTCGAGCAAAGAGATATTCGAGCGTAGCGCGGTCTTAAAATAGACCAGACTTTTTTCTAGGCGCATCAGTTCTAAAAGTTCTTTATTTTTGGTACTTTTAGAAAGACGTTCCTCGAGCGAATCCAAGCGGCGCTCAATGGCGCGTAAATCGAGCAAGTAACGTTGGGCAGTGCGCCAAAGCACCTGCAATAAAAATTTTGATTGGTCGGTGGTGCTACTGATTTTGAATTTGCCGCGTTTTAAGTCGAGTAGTACCGTATGGCGGTGGGCGCAGACGGTAATAATCTGGTTTGGGGTCAGCATCACGCCAAGCGGCACGGTATCGTAGGGCGTTAAAGAATCGTGTCCAAGCCAGTGCGAAACTTGCAACACCAACATCGTGCAGTTGTCTTCTCGCTCGAGCCGAGGTCGTTCATCTGGGTCAAGGGCGTAAGCAATAAAATCGCGTGGAATGGCATATTCATCGCGTAGCAAATGGCGTTCAGTATTATCAGGACGCACCACATCCACCCAACAGCCATCTTCGGGCAGCAGGATTCGCTCGAGTTGATTGTTAGGGCAAGCGTAGAACTGAATCACTTACTCGGGTTCGCCACCTTTGCCAGTGTCTCCGGGGACGGGAATCATGGCGGCTTGAATACTGCTTTGTTGCCCTCGAGAAATCAGTTTTTGTTGCAGCACTTCCATTGCCTTAATTTCACCGTGAACCAAGCGCACTTCGCCAGATACGCCTTTGCTCCAACTCAGCAATTCGGTTTGGTCGGCATGGGCAGAGAATCCACCAACCGTAAAGACTCGAGCATGAACCGCGACTTTCTCGCCAAATAAATTGATGCTGTCCACGCCATCTATCAGTAAGCGCCCAAGTCCACCTTGGGGTTGGTAGCCGACAATCACCACACTGGTGTTTTTGTTGCCTAGGTTGTTGCGAAGATGATGCAGGATTCTCCCGCCAGTCAGCATTCCCGCCCCAGCAATAATAATCGCTGAACCTGGCAGGGCATTCAGGGCTTTACTCTCGTCGGTGCTGGCAGTGTACTTAAAGTTTTTTGGTTCAAACGGGTTGCGTTGGGCGGTATAGAATTTTTGCACATGCGGCTCGAACTCGTATTTGGCGGCGGCATAAGTCTCTTCGATACGGCTGGCAAGTGGGCTGTCCACAAAAACGGGCAGCACTGGAATGCGCCCTTCTTCCTCGAGACGGGCAATGTGGTACAACAAATCCTGGGTGCGCTCGAGCGCAAAACTCGGGATTAGGACTTTTCCACCGCTTTTTGTGGCTTCAATCAGCAAACCCGCAAATTCCTCGAGCGTCTGCTCAAACGGTTTATGGTCACGGTCGCCATACGTGCTTTCCATCAGCACAAGATCGGCATCTGGGCAGGGTACGGGGTCGGGCAGGATGTCTTTACGGGCGTTTCCTAGGTCGCCACTGAAAACAAAACGACCTTCAGGGCTTTCAAACAATAAACTGGCACTTCCGGGGATATGCCCAGCCACTTGCGCCGTCACCCGAACACCATTCCACTCGAGCGGTTTGTTGTATTCAATCACTTCAAACAAGGCGAGGGCTTTTTGCACATCGGCTTCTGCAAAAAGCGGCGGCATGGCTTTACTTTTATTTTTTCGTTGGTCACGTTCAAAGTCTTCTTTTTGCAACTTGGCAGAATCAAGCAGTAAATGCTCGACGATTTGTCTGGTGCTTGGAGTGGCAAAAATTGGTTTGTTATAACCGTCGCGCACCAATTTAGGTAAACGTCCAGCATGGTCTAAATGGGCGTGAGACAAGAAAAAACCATCTATTTCAGCAATTTTATATGCCCAATCTTGGTCGTTAATCGCGTCTAAGGCTTTAGAACCCTGAAATTGCCCACAGTCGAGCATGATGTTCTGTCCACCCATTCGTAGCCAGTGGTTAGAACCCGTGACCGTGCGGGCTGCGCCGTAGCTTTCGACACTAAAACCTTTGCGGCTTGGGGTGTGGATGGCTTTTTTTGCTATGGGTTTGGCATTCGGTTTACTCGAGACCATAGAGGTTGGCTCACTCGAGGGTACAGGTACAGGTTCACTCGAGACCACAGCTACAGGTTCACTCGAGGTGGCATAACTCAACGCCCCGACTTGCACCCCATTTTCCACAATCACAATTTCTTCGCCCTGAGCCGCACGTTCGAGTAATTTCTCCAAGTGTGCTTTGGCTTCGGCAATACTGACAAGAGTTTTCATTGTGCTTAGCTTACACGAAACTTGGGTATTACTTCCTTGGGCAGCTTTGCTTTGAGAAGGTCAGAGGGTCGTAAGGTTCAGGGAAAACCTCGGTATTGGTGCGCCAGACCACTTGGAATTGTCCGCTGCGTTCAACCCTGCCAATGTAAACCCGTTGTTTGACCGAGCCGTTGGCTTCGATACGAATTCTACCCAAGGGTGAATCTCTGAACTCAAGTCCGACCAAGGCTTGTCTGACCAGTAGAGGGTCAAAACTTTTGGCTTTTTCAACCGCTCGCCGCCAAAAAAAGACGTTGGTATAGGCGTGTACCATTGGGTCACTGACGACACTATTTGTGCCAAAACGCTGACGGTAACTCTCTATAAACAAGCGGTTGGCTGGATTCTCGAGGCTTTGAAAGTAATTCCAAGCGGTGTAGTGACCAAAAAGCCAGTTTGCACCAATACTACGGAGTTCGGTTTCAGCAATCGAAAAACTAATGGTTGGGATTAAACGCGGGTCTAAGCCAGCGCTTCGGTACGCTCTAAAAAAAGCCACATTGCTGTCACCATTGATAGTATTGATGATGATTTGTGGACGACTGTTCTGAATTTTTTTGATGATTGGGCTAAAGTTTTTGTTGCCAAGTGGTACATAATCCTCTCCGACCAAAACAGCCGCTTTTTTGGCAATATGGCGCTTGAGGATTTTGTTGATTGTGCGTGGATAAACATAATCTGAACCAAGCAAGTAAATACGTTTGAAGCCCTGCTCGAGCGCCCAGTCAAGAGCGGGTAAGGCTTGTTGGTTGGGTTGAGCGCCACTGTAAATAATGTTGGGGCTGCATTCGTTGCCTTCAAATTGAACTGGGTAAAAAAGTAAATTCTGGTTCTGTTCAACAATCGGTAACATGGCTTTGCGACTGGCACTGGTCCAACCACCAAAAATCGCCGAGACTTTATCGGTGCTAATCAGTTTCTTGGCTTTTTCGGCATAGCGATTCCAATTCGACCCACCATCTTCTTTAATCACAATGACTTGCTGCCCTAAAACCCCACCGCTCTGGTTAATTTCCTCGAGTGCCAGTTCGGTGGCGTTGGCAACACTGACTTCAGAAATTGCCATTGTGCCACTTAAAGAATGCAGGATACCAACACGGACTGGGTTGCTTTGAGCCACACTTGGTTTACTCAGTATCAGACTCGAGACGCAAAAACCAAACAGCCCTAAACCAAGTGCAAATCGTTTCATTGTTCCAGTCTAGCGCATCTGGTATTACTGGGACGAGTTTTTTAGGTATGATAAATTACGCGAGGTAATTTTATGGCTGCCATCTGGACTAGGGTTCGCACCACGTTTGACAATGCACCATTGCTCGGTAAGTTACTCATGCTATCAGCCGTGGTGTTATTGCCGCTTTTGTTGGTCTCGACATGGTTACTCTTTGGTGTGGTCGGTTCACAAATTGAACGTGGGGCTGGTGCAAGGGTGCGTCAGGCTGCTTTTAGCGCCGCCAATATCCTCAGTCGTAATTTGAATGAACGCTACAGCGATGTGCTAAGTTTTGCGACCTCGAGATTTGCCCGGAACATGGATGCCGAAGAACAAAGCACTTGGATGAATACCTTAATTAGAAATCAAAGCCCCATTTATCGTTTGATGCTGGTGGCGGACATCAATGGCAAGGTGATTGCCACCTCGAGTGTCAACGCCTTAGGCAATACCCTTGATACCAGCCAAATTATCGGTTCGAGTGTCGCCGCCGAAAAATGGTTTATTTCCTGTCGGCAAGGCTTAGTTCCAGAACGAACCGCCTTTGCCACACCTGCGGGTGATGACCCGATTTTGAAGCAACTCGAGCCAAATATCAGCCCGATGAGTTTAGGGTTTTCTGCGCCGATTCGTGGTTTTGGTGGTCAGATTATTGGTGTGTGGCATACTTTACTTAACTGGGATGAAATAAATAGAATTTTAAGCGATGCCCAAACCGATGCCAAAAATAATGGTTACGCTTCGGTGCGCTACTTAATCACCAATGATGTCGGACGTTTACTCAGCGCCCCTAACCCAGACTTGGTGTTCAAAACCAATTTACGCGACTTCCCGTCCTACAAGGCATCTCGAGCCAACCAAGCGGGCTATATCAAAGACCGTGACTTTGGAGATACTGCCCTTAGCCCCAATGTGGCTGGCACAGTCGGTTGGTTTGCAGCCAACCCAGAAATTAACTTTAAGGGCTTGGGTTGGACGGTACTTGCCAGTCAATCGGCGGCTGAAATCGATTCGGCACAACTGAGCTTATTGACTCCTTTATTGCTGCTGTTGCTGTTGCTCCTTTTGGGGGCTTTACTGGTGGCTTGGCTGATTTCTCGTTATGTGGTCGGACAAATTTTAAGCCTAAAATCTCATGCGGCAGCCCTGTCCGAAGGCAATTTAACCCAAGATATTCAAGCTGCCAGCAAGGACGAAATTGGGGAATTGCGGGCTTCGTTTCAGAACATGACCCTGTACCAGCGTCAAATGGCAAGGGTTGCCAGTGCCATCTCGCAAGGCGACTTAACCAGTAGTATCGAAGCCAAATCCGAACATGATGAACTTGGCATGGCTTTTGCCGAAATGACCCGCAAGTTACGCGAAGTCCTTAAACAAGTCCTGACCTCGAGTCAAGCGGTCTCGAGTGCCAGTAAACAAATTTTGGCAGCTTGTGTCCAGCAAAGCAGTGGTATTTCGCAACAAAGTGCTGCCGTCACCCAGACCACTGCCACGGTTGCCGAAGTCAGTCAATCTTCAAATCATGCCCTAGAACTGACCCAACACATCACCCAGAGCGCCAACGGTGTAGCTCGAGTTGCCACTGCTGGTATTGAAGCTGCCCGTACCGCCGACGATGGAATGCAGCAAATTCGGGTTCGGGTTGGCGAAATATCAGAACAAATTTTAGGTTTATCGCAACAAACCCAGAGTATTGGCGAGATTATTGCCACCGTTTCTGACCTCGCTGACCAAAGTAATTTACTTGCCCTAAACGCCGCCATCGAAGCCTCCCGTGCTGGCGAACATGGACGCGGCTTTTCGGTGGTTGCCCAAGAAATCAGGCATCTGGCAGAGCGCAGCAAAGACGCAACCCAACAAGTCAAAAATTTACTTGGGCAGATTCAACGCGCCACCAAAAGTGCAGTTACGGCATCCGAGCAAGGTTTTGAAGTTGCCGAAAACGGCGCTCAGCACCTCGCCCATACACTCGAGACGATTGAAGCCCTCGGCACAGCGGTTCGTGAATCGGCAGAACAAACCCAAATGATTCAAATTACTGTCCAACAAAACAACATCGGCATGAATCAAATCGAAAAAGCCATCCACAGCATCAACGACACCACCCAAACTTCCTTGTACGCCACCCAACAAACCCAGAGTATCGCCCAACAACTCGAGGGCTTAGCCGATAAACTCAACGCCGTCAGTATTGGTTTTAAGACTTAAGTAGCTGCTGGTGATTCGCCAAAACCAAAATCTCGAGAAGTGCGTTTGAAAAGTAGTCATTCGCAAGTTCAACCCTTGACGCAATCTAAACTATGCGGCAAAATACAAGGCAGCGTTGAATCGCAGGAAGTACCACGGAGTTCAGTCCTTAAGCGAGTTGCGAATGGTGAAAGCGCAATGACCAGAACCGTGCGAAAGGCAGCGAGGAGCTAGTAGTACAAAGTGTCTCGAGTACACAGACAGTGGTCTCGAGGAACTGGGGTGGAACCGCGCAGAGAGAATGCTGATTTTTTTCAGCTTTGCGTCCCCAGATGGCAGCAAAATTGCCGTCTGGTATTTTTTGCATGTCAAAAGGAGGCTTCATGCCCGCACAAACAATGGAAGAACTGGTCAGCTTGTGTAAACGCCGTGGGTTTATTTTCCCCGGCTCGGATATTTACGGCGGACTACAAGGCACATACGATTTTGGTCCGCTTGGTGTGGAACTAAAAAACAACTTAAAAGCCGCGTGGTGGCGTTCGATGATTTACGAACGCGATGATGTCGAAGGCTTAGACTCGAGCATCCTGACCCATAAATTGGTGCTGCGCCATAGCGGTCACGAAGCGACCTTCTCCGACCCACTGGTGGACAATCGTGAATCCAAAAAACGTTACCGCTTAGACCATTTACTAAAAGAACAAAAACCAGAAATTCTCGAGGCAATAGCAACAGCCCTGAGTCTCGAGAATACTGTTTCGGCTTTGGTGGCTGGCTTACTGGCTCATGCTGATGCTGGTGCAGTTCTGACCACGGCTCGAGTGACCGAACCCGGCGAAACCAAGCCCAGTGCTTGGACACAGCCAAGACTTTTCAATATGATGTTCAAAACCACGGTGGGTCCAGTGGTAGACGAAGATTCATACGCTTACTTAAGACCCGAAACCGCCCAAGGTATCTTCGTAAACTTCAAAAATGTAGTGGATAGCACCTCCCGCAAACTGCCTTTTGGCATTGCCCAAATTGGTAAGTCATTTAGAAACGAAATCACCCCACGCAACTTTATTTTCCGTGTCCGCGAGTTCGAGCAAATGGAACTCGAGTTCTTCTGTGTCCCCGGCACAGACGAGGCATGGCACGACAAATGGCTCGAGGCTCGGATTGAATGGTGGCTGAGTGTTGGGTTGTCTCGAGACCGCATTCAGATTTTAGATGTGCCAAAAGAGGACTTATCGCATTACAGCAAACGCACCTACGACCTGATGTACCAATACCCAAGCCTTGGCTTTGAAGAAATTGAAGGCATTGCCAACCGCACCGATTACGACTTGGGCAGCCACACCAAAAACCAAGAATCGTTTGGGATACAAGCCAAGGTCGAACCGAACACCGACAGCACCGAAAAACTGAGCATTGCTCACCCAGAGACCCAAAAACCTTTGATTCCATTTGTGATTGAACCCTCGGCGGGTGTTGACCGTGGCGTGCTGGCAGTGCTGACCGAAGCGTACACCAAAGAAACCCTCGAGAACGGCGAAGAACGGATTGTGCTTAAACTGCGTCCGCACCTCGCGCCGATTAAAGTTGCGGTTATTCCACTCGCCAAGAACCGTGAAGAAATTACTTCGGTGGCTCGAGGGCTGAAAAATAAATTGCAAAAGCTCGGGCTTGGGCGGGTGCTGTACGAAGACACAGGCAACATTGGCAAGGCGTACAGACGGCATGACGAAGTAGGCACACCGTTTTGTATTACCGTGGATTTTGACACCATTGGGCAGGGTAAGGACGGCGACTCGAGCCTGATGGATACTGTGACCATCCGAGACCGCGACACAATGGCGCAACAGCGACTGCATATGAACGACCTCGAGCAATTCTTGCGTGAGAAATTACGGTGATAAAACTTGGGTGGGCTACGGCTCACCCTTTTTTAGTACATGGCTTCGCGCACAGCATTAGGATTTTTAACTGCAATCCGCAACAAAACCCCTGCTGCTCCACTTGGCTGCCGTTTGCCTTGCTCCCAACTTTCCAAGGTTCTAGGGCTAACTCCAAGTAACTCTGCAAAATCAGCCCGTTTTAGATTTAATTGTTTACGGACTTCTCGAACATCAGGAATTTCACGA
>JAYWHB010000242.1:0-12128 GCA_043777915.1 Deinococcales bacterium | reverse complement strand
CATGAGGCGAGGTTTTCGCCGTGGTTTTGCTGCTCGCAAACCAGAGCCAGCACCAGACCGTTTGGTAAAGGCAGCCATCGAAGGTGCAACCCGTTTAGGTTTATCCCCAGAAACCGTCAAGAGCCTATGCCGCAATGGAACTTTTGACGGGGCTAAACAAGTTGGATCATCCGGTTGGTTTATCCCAGAAAGCAGCTTAATCGCTTTTATTTACTCAAAAGCAACTTTTGTTAGCACCTTGCACCAAAGCCCTAATTCGCACCCAAGTATGCGAATTAGAAAATCAGCTTCTACAGGCATACAAGCCTGATACCAAAAAGAAGCCCTCGAGCGATTACTCGAGGGAAAGGACAAAACCTATGGAAAACGGTAGCACACAAGCGGTAACACTGCAACTCGAGACTGCAAACTCGGGTGCTGGTGGTCGGCATGACCCCTTAATCCCCCTACTAAAAGATGTTTCTGCACCAAACGACACTGAGGTTCTTCGCACTCGAGTCGAAATTGACCACAACATTCTCGAGCATTTTCGGGCTGGCTACGCAAATAG
The DNA here is from genome assembly GCA_043777915.1 of Deinococcales bacterium. Lineage (GTDB taxonomy): Bacteria > Deinococcota > Deinococci > Deinococcales > JAAFIG01 > JAAFIG01. Next base: position 11,578 of record JAYWHB010000242.1, on the reverse strand, counting down.
CACCATCACGACATTTGGCATGAAGTTAAAGACAAGTCAGGTGGTGGTTTACGGTGTGCTTCTCGAGGAGAAGAAAATTTTAGCTGTAGCTGACGAATTCGGGATGTGGCTAGAGGAAGATTTTAAGCCATTTATTGGTGTTCTTGAGCATGGGTTTTTTGTTGCCAAATTGTCGGAGCGTCCCGACACTCGAGTCTTGCAGTATGAACCGTTTGGCGGTGAGTTATGAAGCGCGGCACACTGCGAATTTATGGCGGCTTGCTGATGGTTGGTATTGCCTTTGTATCGGTATTTACGGTGCAGTTGAGCAGCACTACATTTGGTTTGCTGATGGTCGTTGCAATCGCTGCGCTTTTTTGTAGCGCCTCTGGGTTTGATGCTCGAGACCAAAAACCTTTACGGCGGTCATTGGGTAAGTTTTTGCCACCCAAGCACTGCCCAAAAGATTTAACCCAAGTACCACAGGTTCGGTCAACTGTTGTTTTTATTGCCATGAGCGACGAGTACGGCGTTTTTGCCGTTGAAAATCTAGGAGAAGCACAATGACACAAGCACTTGTACAACGCGAATCCGTTTCGTTCAATTCTGAACAGGTCGAACTCATTAAAAATCAAATTGCTGTAGGTGCAACGGATAACGAGTTATTGCTGTTCCTCGAGCAATGCAAACGCACTGGTTTAGACCCGTTGGCACGTCAAATATATGCTATTAAACGCGGTGGGAAAGACCCAAAATTGACTATTCAGGTCAGCATTGATGGCTTCAGACTCATTGCTGAGCGCACAGGGAAATACGCAGGACAAACACCTGCGCTGTGGTGCGGTGCTGATGGTGTTTGGCGTGATGTGTGGCTCGAGAAAACTGCACCAGCAGCCGCTCGAGTAGGGGTGTACAAAACAGGTTTTATTGAACCTCTGTACGCTGTTGCACGATTCGAGAGCTACGCACAAAAATATAACAACGAACTGTCGGGACTTTGGGCAAAAATGCCAGACGTGATGATTGCCAAGGTCGCGGAGGCTCTGGCGCTCCGCAAGGCATTCCCGCAGGACATGAGCGGTTTATACACCAGTGAGGAAATGGCACAAGCTGACACTGAGCCGCAGGTGCAGACAGCAAATGTGTCTGCCAAGCCAGTTTTGAATGAGATTGCTGGTGTGACTCGCGGTGCAAATGCAATACCAGTTTTAACGGATGATGAAAAAACAGATTTAGGCGCGTTACGTTTGTATATTCTCGAGGATTACAAATTTTCTGAACAAAGATTTGTTGATTTTTGCATCTGGAAATGCAAAAAACCAAATTGGAAATACGCGGAAAATATCCGACCAATTTTAGCGCGGCTGTGGGATGGTGACGAACCACACTACGAAAACATTGCAACGGATATTGGCTTGTTTCGTTTGGAACAACCAGATATTGATGATGGTCTCGAGGATGCAGCCCCATTTGCTGGAGGTGATTCCCAATAGTACCAATGGCTTTTGTGCATACCCGCTTAGAGCGGGTAGCCCCGTTTTTGAGTAAACAGCAGCGCCGTGATTTCGCGCTGCAAGCGTTACTTAAAAAGAATTTAGTGGTTGAGAGTCTGACCGAATTAAGCGAATCTGACCAGAAGGTGATTAGTAATTTGTTGAAAATCGCAGATTCTAAATTGCTCGAGCTAGTCACGGCTTGGCAACTGGCTCGAGAATCCGAACAGATTAGCTTGACTGAGTTAATTGCACAGACCGATGTAAGCCCCGTAAAACCCTCTGAGATGATTTCAGAGGGTTGTGACGCTACAGACCAACCGCCAAAGAGGTCATGGCGGCTCGAGGTAATTGACGTAGGCATTGGTTGGGATGAACTTAGCCAAATTGGGGGTGCGCTGTGAGTATCAAAGCCACTTCATGGGTTTATGACCAGCCCATTACCCCAGCAGGGGCTAAGTTTGTTGCAGTGGTGATTGCTGACCACTGCAACAGCGAGGGCTACAGCTACCCATCTGTTACTCGAATTATTGAGATGACTGGAATGGGTGAGAGTACCGTTCGGGAGCATACTGCTACACTCGAGGCTACGGGTATTATCAAAAAATCACCACGATTCGGGAAACGGGGTGAGCAAAAATCAAGCGGTTACTGGTTACTGATGCCGGGTGTAAATCCTGATGCTGACGATGGTGAACCCTCCAATATACAGACCCCCCCACCCTCCAATATACAGACCCCCCCCCTCCGAAAAAGCTCATCTCCCCCCCTCCGAAATTCGGAGGCGCATATAATTGAACCGTCATTAGAACCGTCATTAGAACCCCCCTTACCCCAAGTTGTTGAAACAGAATTTAACTCGGATTCTTTGGCGGCAAGTCAAGAACTTGAACATCAAAACCATTCTGACTTTGTTGAAGATCCAACAGCGCAAACCGAATCAACGCAAACACAAGTTCAAAACCCTATTGCGCCCGCCGCCGAATTCAGCATTGCTGAATTTGATGTACGAGTGGATACATCGTTCCTATACTCGAGTGTCGAAAAAATTCTTGAGAACCGACCCGCTTGTTTTGCTGAACGTGACGGGTTGTACCTGCATTGCAAAAATCTGTTACCGAACCTTGAGGATAAAACTTTTTTTAGATTGTTTAACATTCTGTGCAGTCCAGCACAGTTTAGTTACAATCGTAAAAATTATAAACAAGCATTTCTACGCCTCGAATTTTGGCTAACCGAATTGCAACCAAAATTTATTGATGAGGTGCTTAACATTGCTCGAGACGGCGAAAACCGAACCAGCAACGGTTACGCGATGTGGATGTTAAACAATCCTGCTGATGCGTGTCAGAAGCACCCCGAACTCGAGCCACTGCGCCGTGCAAGTGGTTCACCAGCCCGAGTAATACCAAAAATCGTGAAACTCAAACCGATTGACGAACAGGTTTTTAAGTCTGGGGAGGCGTGGGGATGAACGAATCTGTTTTAGAACACGCTGCGCCGCATCACACCGCGATTGACACCGAGCGTGATGTGCTGGGCAGCGCATTGATTGACCGTGAGGCATTCCTAGACGCTCGAGAAATCTTAACCGAAAACGATTTTTTCTTAGTCAAACACAGCATTATTTGGCGGCATCTCGAGAAATTAAACGCGGCAAATCAACCGCTTGACATGACCCTGCTGATTCAAAATCTATCTGATGCTAAAACACTCGAGGAAGTTGGAGGCGTGGCGTATCTGGCGGGTTTAATGGGTGAATGGGCAATCAGTCTAAATGCCAAACAATATGCACAGGTGGTGCGTGAGAAAAGCCAGTTACGCGCCCTCGAGTTGGCTGGTAAAAAAATTGTCTTCGCGGCTCGAGATAACACCGATGTGACCGACGCGGTTAGGGTTGCATCCGATGCGTTTACAGCCGCAACCAGCAGCACACGGCAAGCCGTCAAAACCAAGAGCCTGATGGCTGACTTTGGTGAGGTCTATAAACGCAACCAGTCTCGAGCCAAGGGCGATGCGGTACACGGCATTATTTACACGGGCATAAGTGATTTTGATAAAACCCTAGGCGGATTTGAACCAGGGCAATTGGTGGTCATTGCAGCCCGTCCGGGTATGGGCAAAACTGTCATGGGTTTACAAATTGCGATTCATGCGGGACGCAAAAACCAACGCGGTTGGTTTCAATCACTCGAGATGAACCAGAGCGAACTTGTGCAACGGGCTGTTGCTTTGCGTGGTGGCGTGGATTACAACGCTATTCGCTTTGGCAAATTATCCCATGCGGAACTTGAGTATATTTCTAAGTTATCCGAATTGCCAATAGAAATTGATGACCGCGCAGGATTAACCGTGGATGACATTGTACTAGCGATTCAAAGAGCGCACCGAAGCGAGCCATTGCAGTACGTGGTGATTGACCATTTACACCGAATTAGCCGCCGTGCAAACAGTAAAAACAATGGCACAGAAGAAATTGGGTACATGGCAAGCAGCCTAAAAAACCTTGCTAAACAGTTAAATATCCCTATTTTACTGCTTGCACAACTCTCTCGAGCCAACGAAGGACGACCCGACAAACGACCAAATTTAGGCGATTTACGTGGCTCTGGCGACATCGAACAAGAAGCTGACATTGTGATTTTCCCATACCGCCAAAGTTATTACACCAAAGATGCCACCGACCACACCGCCGAATGGATTATAGAAAAATGCCGTGCTGGTCAACTCGGAGCGGTAGACGTTGCATGGCAAGGCAAATACCAGCGATTCACAGGATTAAGCCATGACACCCGATGAATTACTAGCCTTGCTCGAGCAATTCAAACTCGAGTACCCAGATGCTGACGAAACATTTTTTGATGACTGGTTGGAATACCGACAATTCGCCCTTGTTTCAATAGGAGAAATACCATGCCAAAAGCAACCGCTATTTACAAATCTGTGACCATCCGCGAACTAAAACGCACTGGTAACACTGCCACGGTTGTTCTCGAGATTGATTCAGGCTCGAGAATTGATGAACTGATGACCGCAAAAACACATGGTTTAATTGGTTTGTTGGTTGATAACAGCACACTCGTACCAGTCAAATTAGACCGCGTGACAGCACGAGAAAACAAACTCGCCACAATTTTTGTGCAACATAGCAAACTCAAATCTTGTGGTGTACTCGTGGATGATTTAGCCGATGCCGAACTGTATTTGCAGTACGACTTAGATGCACCTTTATTTCCAGATGAAATTGATCCATTTGTTAAATCAATTTCAGTTTCAGTCTCGAGTGAGGATGATTCAGAATCCGAGGATTTTGGCGATGACCAGAGCGAAGCCCAACGCCTGAGCGACGAGGAACAAGCGGCAATTGACGAGGTTGTCAATAAGCCGAAAAAACGCAAAGCCAAACAAGCCGATAATTCGAGTGTTAGCGCATAAATTTGTTGTCCAGAACTTCTAAGTTAGAAGTTCTGGACAAAGAAAATGGTAAACAATATGACTTTAATCAACAGCCAAAACCGATGGTCGCCAGTGACAGAGAATTTGCTTCATGATTTTGACACCAGCACTCAAAAAGGCATTGAAGCCTACCTTGAGCAATGCCAAATTATGTTGCAACTGCTCGAGCAAGATGATGTAAAAAGCGAGGCATCGGCGCTACGAAAAACACTGACTGACCATGTGACAAGCGTGATACACGAGCGCTATGACGGCAAATTATCCCATGCGGCAATCAGCGAACGTTGGACAGTTGCACAGAACATTGTCAAACACATCGGGGCAGTGCAATGCCTAGCCTACGGTGTTAGTGACACAGGAGTGCTGTATCAGGCGGCTTTGAGTGCCAAGGCAGCCCACCGAAATCCACACAATCAAAATCCAGCTGCGAGTATTGCAAAAACCACCCTTGAGGAATTCAGCTTGCTGAATCGGGATGAAGCTCGAGCCAAACGTGACCCGAGCAGCATGGTACAGCTTGCCACGCGAAGCGAGACCACCACGGCAACAGCCGAGGGATTGTTTAGTACCGAGGCAGTCCGCCGGCATCACGAGGCAGACACTAGCGCTCGAGAAATCTTAAACGCCCGACTCGAGCGCGACGGAGAAGCACCACTCACACCGACCCTCAGCCTCGAGATGTGGGCAGCCTTCAAAGCTGGCGCGAATGACATGACGCTGTGTGCGGTGCGTCGTGTGGTGGATTCTGGCGCATCTGGTGAGAATGGCGCGGCACTGCTGGCAATGTATTTACTGGCTGAGTGTGGTTGTGACCCGATTGTGTTGCGCGAACTGACCGTGTTTATGAACCTCGAGTACGCCGAACGTACAGCCGCCAATTTATTAAATCAGTTTGTTGAGGCTGTACCAGTACCAACCCAAATTACTCGGGGGGCTGTAACTGATGATGATATTAAAAATGCTTTGTTAGACGGATGGAATCAAGACCGTATAAAAGTTGAATTCAGTGTTGGGTATGGACGAATTAAACGAATTCGAGAAATTCTAGGACGTGGTTAGCATGGCAAAATCGCAACCATTTGATCAAAGCTGGCTCGAGGGTTACACGGCTCGAGCCAAAGGCAGTGTTAAAACCCGACTCGAGGAAAATAAGGGCTTTGCCACTGCTAAATGCGATCAAAGCACAGGGTTTTGTTTGCCACAGCCCAAGAAAATAGCAGTACCGCAAACCTTAAACCCTCTTGCCTTAAAAGTGATTCGTGGCGGTAAATTACCAGAACCAACAGCAGAATACAAATTTCTCGAGTCTCGAAAATTCAAATTTGATTTTGCATGGGTTGAGCAAAAAGTAGCCCTTGAAGCCGAAGGCATGGTTCACCGAATCAAAAGCCGCTTTCACAGTGATATTGAAAAGTACAACCTTGCACTTGAGGCTGGCTGGCGAGTCTACCGTGCCAGCCGCCGTGACCTTGAACAGCCAGAAGTTTTACTTAAGCAACTCAAAAAGGCATTAAAACCATGAGCCGTAGTCCGAACCACTCGAGGTATGACTATGCCGCGTAATCAGTTTAATCACGAAGCCGCCGCCCAAGTTTTAATTGAGTACGAGACACTTGGACTTGAGGCAGTTTGTAAAAAGAGAAAAATCACGCGCCAGACAATCCATAATTATCAAAAAAGATTAAAAAATGATGCCCTCTTTTTACAAGTTTTTGAAAGACATCGGCAAGTTAAAAGCACTGCTCACTGGGGCGAAAAACTTGACCAAACGATGTGCGAGCTAATCGAAACCCAAAACGAAGCCATTCTCAGTCTTCGTAAGCGTATTAAAAGCACTGGCATTGACTGTGATGACTGGGAACAGCTAAACAAAGCAACTTTGGTCTTGGCAGAAATAGCCCTGAGCAGGGAGGTGTTACGCGGTGGCAGTGATGAAGATGATCAGAAAAATGGAGGCTTTGAAGCGTAGGGCGGCTCGCTATTCTGCGCGGCGGCAGCCACCACCACAGGCAGTTGAGGCGTTGAGCTTAGAGCAGTATTACGCCCTGCGTTTTCCAAAGTACAGCCTAGTTAGACATATTTTGGCGTTGCTCGAGTTTATGGTCAGCTTAAAAGCTGGCGACCTAGCGGTGATTAACTTGCCGCCACGTCATGGTAAAACCGAGATTGTACGGGCATTTATTGAATGGTGGATGGGGAAGAACCCAAGCGAAGAAGTGATTACCGCCAGTTACTCAGCCACTTTAGCCTATCGAACCTCGAGACGAATACGCAACGAAATTGCTTACGGGGCAGCTTTTAAGGTCGCGTACCCAAATATAAAGTTAGCTCGAGACAGCAAAGCAATTCAGCAATGGAATCTCGAGCATGACGGCGGGTTACGAGCGGCTGGGGTTGGTGGCAGCATCACGGGCATGGGTGCGACCTTGGCGGTCTTGGATGATCCGATTAAGGGACGAAAACAAGCTGAGTCGGCTAAGGTTCGAGCCAGTACGCTTGATTGGTTAAAGTCTGACTTTATAACTCGGTTATCGCCGCAAGCGATTGTGATTCTGATTCAAACCCGTTGGCATACCAACGACCCTGCCGGATGGATACTCGAGGAGGCGGCTAAAGACCAAGATGACAGCGACCTTGGCAATTTGGGCAGCATGAATGTTCGTCCCTTTATTTTGCCAGCCCTCGCGCTCGAGCATGACCCACTGGGGCGAGCCGAGGGTGAGGCACTTTGGGAAGAACGCTGGAGCAGAGTAAAGTTACTGAGTAACAAAAACATTTTGGGCGATTACGATTTTAATGCGCTTTACCAACAAAGCCCCGTGACTCGAGGCGGAGCGGTTTTTCAAGGTGAGCCACCCCGTTATACCTTGCCAAACTTAAACGATGCTCGAATTTTAATCTATGTTGACACCGCCAGCAGCAAAGCCACCAGTGCCGACTACACCGCGATTCTGGTCTTGGCAGTGCGAGGTAAGTACACCGAAGAAACAGCCGACATTCTCGAGGTGATACGCCGCCGCATGAGTATTACTGAACTCGAGCCAGTCTTAAAAGAAGTTCGTGCCAGATACGGCAACGCGACAGTTGCTTTTGAAAAGACAAGCCAGAGTTACCCAATAATTCAGTACATCGAATCTCGTGGGATGTTGGTTCGCAAAGACATTCCGGATGGCGATAAGTTTACTCGAGCCGTGCCAGCCGCCGCCGCTTGGAATCGCGGGGTAATTCGAGTGCCAGCCGCCGCCCCTTGGTTGCCTGATTTTTTGAATGAAATTCGGGCATTTACAGGCACAGGCGACGAACACGACGACCAAGTAGACGCATTCTCAGGCGCGTGGAAACTCTTAACGCGACGCAACACCACAGAAACGGGGTACGCATGACACAGCCAACCAACACGACCAACATTATCCGCCCAAACCAAAGCAACACGGCTTTGGTTTCAAACGCTGGAACAATGGCAAACCTCAGCCACTGGATGGGCGACGGGGTAAACCCATACCATATTGATTTTGAGAACTACTACCACGGCATTCACCCGATGAATGGACTGAGTAAGCTGCAACAAGAAAACCCAGATTTGCTGCGTTTTTGGCGGGTTGTCAACATTTGCCGTTTAATTATCCTCGAGCCAATTGGCTATATCGCCACCGGCATCTTTAAGATTGAACCGAGTGACGAGCGGGTTAAAACATGGGCAGAGGCATGGTTCAACAAACGGTTTAAGGCAGCAATTCCGCATCTAATCCAAAAATCAAGCATTTTTGCAACCAGCTATGCCTACCTTTGGGTGGATTACGAAGGCAATAACAAAGGCTTAAAGCTGCGGGTTGTACCACCGCTCGAGGGCGGCAAGACTCGAGTTCGTGCCGATTACGGAACAGATGACGAGCATGAGCTAACTGGTTGTGTTCTCGAGTACCGCCAACCGAGCCAGACCAAAGGGATTAACACCGAGTACCGCATGGTGCTAACCGACCAAACAATTCAAGAGTTTAGGCAAAACAGCAGCACCAGTGGCGAGGCAGGTTGGGAAAAGATGACCGACGAGCCAGTCGAGAACCCTTGGCGTGTGCTGCCTGTGGCGGTTTGCCGTAACGGGGCGCTGGGCGGGTCTGATTTGACTGATTTAATGCCACTTCAAGACGATTTGAATACAGGCGAATACGACTTGCGGGCGGCTCGGTCGTTTCACGGTTTCCCAATGTTGGTTTCCAACGATCCGATTGTCGGCACGGTCGGACCGGGCAAAATTATTAGCGGTACGGACATCAGGCGACTCGAGACGGCTGATTTAGGGCAGATACTCGCCGCCAACACCGCCATTCTCGAGAAGATTGCCGTGATTGGGCGCAGTGTGGCAGTAACGCAACGCGGAGGCAGTCAACAATCGGGCGAGGCGATTAAGTGGCTGATGAACAGCCTGATGACCAAATGCCGTGAAAAAGCCGATGCGCTGGCAGACTGCGCCGAGAATACATTACAAATTGCCGCCCGAATGATGGCTCGAGATAAAACCTTGTATGCCCTCGAGCAACCTGTGGATGGTGACGGTAAGCCAGTGCCGCAATCGGCTTTTGAAACGGTGATGTTTACAGTGACGATTACACCCAAGACCCCTGCCGACGAGAATGCCTCGGTGGTGGCTGCCGCCCAAGCACTCGGAGCGGGGGTGTATAGCCAACGCGAAGCCCTGATTCGGGCTGGCTATAGCGGGAAAGACGCAGCCCGAATCACCAAGGAGCGACTCGAGGAAAGTGCCACACTGCAAGCTGGCACAATTGAAATTAGCGACCAAAGCGATACGGAGACCTAATGTTTAACCCTCGTGACCAAGGCGTGGTGAAGGTTGGCATATTGGCAATCATGCACATTGAGCGCGAATATCCGCTTTTGACCTATCCGGAAGGCACTTACTATCCGGGCTATCAAGGGGATAGAAACGGAATTTATGTGGATGACTTACGCCCCACGATTCTCGAGGATGGGCTAAACGAAAAAGCTGTACAGGAAACGCTACGCTGGCAAACCATTTGTACATTTCCGATGCCTAATCGGTTGCTTGAAGCGCTAGAGTATATGGGCGGCGAGAGTCGTTTGAGTCATCCTGAGTTTGCCAAGCTCATCTGTGTCGGTTTAGACAGTCTAAAACGAGCCGTTGCACATTACCGAGCGCTGCATATGGTCTCGAGCGGGTCACGATTTTTACGGTTAGAAAAATGACCAACCAGAGCTTTTTAATTCGTTTGATACTCGAGCTAACTGCATGGTTGCAAGGCAGATTACACAAAGCCCAAGGTGCGCCCAAAAAAGACTTGCTCGAGATTTTGACCGACGGCTACACTCGAGCGCACAAGGGTGGGGTGCTGCATACCCTGCTTGGGTTTATGAAGGTGAAGCCGCCAAAAATACCGCCCAAGCCAAGCCAAGCCACCCCAAGCACGGTTTACGAAGCCTTAGAGCAAGTCTTTAGCGAGCATAAACTTGAGTTTGAACTTTCTAACCCGTTTATTCTCGAGAAACTTGCTATTCAAGCCGAGATTGCCACCGATAGGCTACTCGAGAATCAGATTACTGGAGCAATTCGAGCGGCTGGGGCAGAGACTCGAGCCGCCCAGTTTGCGGTGCGTTGGGGAGTCCAGCATGGGACTAGGGACGCAGCCGAAAATACGGGCTTTACAGTGGACGACGACCCTGTAGAGCTTTTGAAAAAATGGGTGCGATTAGCCCAACGGTATGAGCATCGAAGCCATCATGATGCGCTCGAGGGGACAATCATTCCATACAGCCAAAAGTTTAAGCTGGTTACGCCCAAGAAGCGAGTTTTTTTGATTCATGCGCCGTATGACGACCTCTTGCCGTTGTCCGAGACTTTTAATTGTGGACATGGAATTGTGGTTACTCCGCCTGAGAATGCCATTGTGACCCCTTGGACTGGCGGAATAACCAACATCCCAAGCCGATATTTGCAACGTAATATAAGCGGGATGCCAGCTTTGAGCCGACCAACCAACAAAGTACCGATTGGCGAGCCAGTCTCGAGCTTTGTGAGCATACCAAGTGGAATACGGTATGACCCTGCTCGAGCCGCTTTTGACCTTGTAGACCAAGTGCATGGTGTAGATGAGTTGCAGTTTATTTCGTTATTTGATGCTAAATTATCGCCAGATACACCCGCCGCATATGCGGTCAATGGTCAGCAAGCCCTAGGTATTTTGGTACGTGATAAATCTAAAGTCCAGACAGTCGAGGTACTCGAAGAAATTGCCCACATGATAGACCATCAAGCCCTAGGCATCGGGCAGCCGTGGGGGTCAGAACAGCGAGACAGTTATGCTTCTGAGCTTATGGAAATGATAAAACAAACCACGCCATACAAGCGCACTCAAAGTTATCGGGCGGGTCAAATTGTACGCTTGCAGCGTGATGGTGGGTATATCCAGTCGAGTCCACTGATACCTCGAGACCTCGAGTATGAAAAAAGCAATAAAGAATGGTTTGCTCGAGCTTACGTGCAGTACATTGCTGTAACAACAGGGGACGCTGCTTTGTTAAGGGAGATTGGTGCTTTACGCACATCCATTGGTGAAGAAGTGTTGTATGCTAGGGCGTGGGCAGATGATGAGTTTGAACCGCTTGCTCGAGAGATG
>JAYWHB010000241.1:0-4288 GCA_043777915.1 Deinococcales bacterium | reverse complement strand
TTGGGCAGCATCATTTCGACCCCATGTATGAACTGGGGTCAAAGCTGCCCCTGTTGTACGAAACAGTGGATTAGCGGGAACATCTGAAGCAATGGCACAAATTGCAGTGCCGAGCGTACAAGTACCACCCGCTACGGTAAGGTCTACGGTTGGTCTATCGTCCCAGTATTGTGGTCGCACAACACTGGTCTCGCTAATGATAAAACCCAGTGTGTTGGATTCGGCATCAATTACAGGGAAATGAACTTCACCGATATTGCCACGCAATTGAATGTTAATAATGACGCTACCTGCTGGCACACTTGCGCCATTGCCATCTAAACCATCCCAATAGACCGTATTTGCGCCCACCACCATTGCAATAATAATGGTGCGGTCATTGGCATTGCCGTATATGCCATCGTTATTTAAGTCAAGGGTAATTTCAAGTGATCCCGGTAAATTAGAATTAAATGTCAGGTTGCCACCCAGTGGGGCAGTCCCAGCGACATTAACTGTACCTTCGATACCAGTAAAAGCAACTCCTGTGATATTCAAGGTGGGTTTTGTGTTGGAAAAACTGGCAAATGTACCCAACCAAGTAATTGCGGCTGCATCTGGTGTATTAAAAAATATACGGTTAATCCAATTATTGGCTGTATCCAAAGCAGTTGGCAACTGGGTGGTGAAGTTGACATTAAAATCATTTACTGGACGCGATTGATACAACGGATTTGCCCCAGTCGTATCAGTTATCCCTTTATTGCTGCTAAAAATACTGGTCACAAAAGGATCGAATTGGTTGGTGTCAATATCATAAGTAAAAGCATCTTTGGTACGGACTTTATAATTAATATCTAAAGTTCTTGCATTGGCGGCATTGCTAAAAGTCAGGTTATTGGTCCAAGTCCGACCCAAAATTCTTGCATTGCCAGCCGAACCAACGGTCACATCCCATGCTGAAAGCCCTGTGGTGTTACAAGCGGCTGTGGCACATACGCCTGACGCAATATTATTGACGGTTGGCGCAGTAGCCGAGTTAGAACCAGCCCCAGCCGTTCCCCAAAAAGCCACTTGATAAACACCGCTTTGCCCAGCAGGTACAAGATAAGTACAAGCGGTATAGCCTGTTCCGCCATTAAGTACCGAGGGTCCATTGGTTTCGTCTGCTGAAGTGTTGATGTTCCCATTGGCGGGTTGGTCAGCATCACAGTCACGAACACGGTTGGCTGGACGACCCGCACCAACCCCAGTCCAGGCATTGGCAAGATTGGTGTAATCTGGCACGGTATTGGCACTCGAGTTATATGGTCCATGAACCACAATATTGGCTTTTACGGCATTATTAATCACGGCATTTGATGCCCCTGCGGTCAAACCAGTTGAACCCAAGTAAATTGTTTCACCCGCATTGGCATACACAAAAAAGGCATTGCGTCGGGCTAAACCAACAGCTGTACCCGTATTCACATCGGCGGTACTAAACAAAAGCCCAGCACGGAAACTTGTTCCCGATGCGCCAGTTGTGAACAACTCTTCAGAACCTTCGGCGTGAGCCACTTGCAAATTAGTCAAGAGAAGACCAACTGCAAAAAAGCTCAGCCATAAGGCTCGAGAGTAAGCTGTTGACTTACTTATGAGAAGAAAAAAGGCTTTTGGGTTAAACATATTGCTCCAATAGTGCTTGTTTTTGTTGATGTATCAAGAATTTGTTGGTTTTTCTCGAGTGAATCATGGCGCAGTCACCACCACTGTAAAGACCTGACTTACCCCATTGGCAAGACTCGAGAGTGCTGGGGTGCTTGTACCATTCCACGTCACCACTCCAAGCGCTTGTGTTCCGCCACCTGTAGCACTCTGGAACGTTGAACCAGTAGGTAGGGTATCCGTTACCACCACATTCGTCGCTATCGCAGGTCCATTGTTTCGTACTGTGACTGTATAAGTGATTGTTCCACCAGGATTAACTGTCGCTGGACTTGGTTGTGATTTTGTAACACTAATATCTGCATTTGGTGCAACAGGTGTGACTTGGGTTGGTTCTCCACTGGTTGGCGTATCGTTGGGTTGTGGTAAAGCGCTTGGAGGTGCGCCAAATGGAGTTGCATCCGCATCGGTTGGGATTCCTCCACCACTTCCGTTTCCAGTCACGGCTACTAAACCAGTTCCAGAAGCTCGAGCCGTGTTGTTAAACGGTGTTCCTAGAGTTGCGGTGTTATTGATTGTGGTATCAATCGTGATTGTAATAGAACTGTTTGCCGCTAGGATTGCTCCAGCATTTAATAAACTCGAGGTGGTTGCTCCAGCTACTCCTGTATAAAGTGTATTTTCAACAGCAGTCGAACCAGCACCGACAGTCACGGTTACATTTGCTCCGCCTGTAGGGACAGGATTGACTTGGCTGGGCAGAATATCGAAAATTTGGAAATTGGTGATATTTGGTGCGCCAGCAGGTAGGGCATAAATCAGTTCGTACTGAATCACATCACCGATGCTTGGGGTGGTGCTGGTATCTGTGTCGGTTAGTATTTTTACTCGTTTTGTCGGCTCGAGAACTGTTAGTGGTGCAGAGGCAGATGGCGCAGCCCCCGCAGTGGTGTTTAAGCCATTAACCAGTGTTCCAGCAGGAATGCTATTGGTGAACACGCCAAGGGTACTCGAGGTCACATTGACAGTGATGGTACAACCGCCTGTGGGGATGGTACTTGCATTTGGCAGGGTGACACTGGTGGCTGTGGTGGTTGGAACGCCTCCACAAGTTGTTGCCAGCCCAGAAGGTGCAGCGATGTTGACATTGCTTGGTAAATTATCCACCAGCGCTTGCGTTAAGCTAATCGCACTTGCGTTGCTGTTACCAAGGGTGATAGTTAGCGTCGAGACCTGTCCTAAACCGATATGCGTTGACAAAAAGGCTTTGGTCAAGGTTGGCGTAGTGAGTGGCGCAACGGTAGCCGAAGCCTGATCATCTTCTGCCACCACGTTGTTGTTGGGAATTGAATCGGGGTCTGGCAGACTTGAAGCAGAAACTTGAGCCGTGTTGTTATAGGGTCCTGTCGCATTGACAGTGGCATTGATTAGCAATACTGAATTTGCACCTGCATTCAAAGCACCAACTGTCCAGACTCCTGTACCAGACACATAAGCTGCTGCTGGTATAGAAGATACAAAGGTATAGCCTGCGGGTAATAAGTCGGCAACTGTAACCCCTGTGGCGTTGCTCGAGCCTACTGCATTGGAAACTGTGACCGTGAACTGAACTGCTCCACCCACGGCTGGGGTGGGATTATTAACGGCTTTGGTCAGCGATAAATCTGCCACTGGTAAGTTAGCTGGTGTTGGGTCGTTTTCGCCAGCCTCATTGGGTTGACGGTCGGCATCTGGGTCTGGGTTGGTATTGTTGTCCGAAGCATCGGTGGTGTTTATTGTCAACCCACCCGTGCCAGTGAATGTACCCGAACCTGTGGCAACATTGTTATAAATTGTGGCAGGTGTTGCTCCTGCTGGTGGACGAACTTGTAGTATAAAGCTAATGGTTGCCTCGCCATCTGTGCCATTGGTTTGACGAACCAAGGTATTGCCAGCCGAGGTGGTTAAAAGGTTGCCTGTAGTAAAGAAGTTAGCTCCAGTATTGGCGGTAATGCTACTGCCTGCGGTTACACCAGAAACAGTCGGTCCCGCCACTACAGCGTTAATCGTTGCGCCTGTGGGCGTAAGGCTCGAGAGAACATCGCCTACTTGAACACTGGTTAGATTTTCGCCATAACTGCGAATTAAAACTGTATACGAAATATTATAGAACTGATTATTTGCCCCAGAAACTGTAATTACTCCCAGTGATTTAGCCACACCAATACGTGGTGTGAAACAAAAAGGCAGATTGTTATCAGTGGGTGGGGTAGCGTTGGTCGTACCTACCGCACCCGAGGTCGCACCGTTCGGGATAAATTCTGTGATTAAAGTTGAAGCAGTTGTACCATTTGCGCCACCATTGGCAGCTTGCGTTGCCCCTATTGCTGCAATATAACCACCACCACCACCGCCACCAGGACCTTCGGCTTCACCCGAAGCACCTTGACTACCACCCGTACCACCATTGGCTGTTAGATTGATCGCGGCTGGAACATTTGCGGTGGACTGAATAATAATTGCGCCGCCTGCACCGCCACCACTACCCGAGTCAGTTGAGGTGGCAATTGTACCGTTATCACCATTGGCAAGCACCGAGCCAGTTCCAGCCACACTGCCAGTCTTTAAGAAAACCAGACCGCCACCATCACCCGTGTTTAAGCCGGGATTCGGTTGACCGCCA
>JAYWHB010000240.1:0-4301 GCA_043777915.1 Deinococcales bacterium | reverse complement strand
TTGGCGCTATCTGCCAGCCTCAACATTGCCTCGAGATTCTAAACGCAGTGTTTGGCTGGGTTCTATTTTGGAACGAAAGTTACTTGAATTTAATCCTTGGTTGTTGCCAGAGCATTTGGCGTATGTGGTGCGGCGGCTTACTCAGCCGAATGCCACGGGTTTACTCGAGGGTAACGAGGAATTGCATACAATGCTGACACGGGGCTTGCCGGTGCAGGGTGATTTTGATGGTTTGCCTAGTAAGGTAGCGCAGTTTATTGATTTTGATAACCCGCGTAAGAATGATTTTGTGGTCACGGATGAATTTCGGATTTGGCGCTCAAGTGTCGAGGATGTGGCTGACCCGAATCAGGTGATTCCAGACCTTGCGCTTTTTGTGAATGGGATTTTGTTAGGGTTGCTCGAGTGCAAGGATTTTGTGGATGGGACAGAACTCGCACTTGCCAAGGGTTTGCGACAACTCGAGCGGTATCAGGGTTTGGGCGAATTTAAGGCTCTGCAAGCACCTCGGGCTTTTGCTAGTGTTCAGGTGCTTGGTGTGGTTTGTCGTGAGGCGGCGGTTTATGCGGCGGTCGGTGCGCCAGCGCGGTACTTTGCGCCTTTTCCTGATTCGTATCCGCGGAGTCTCGAGTGGTTGGGGACGGCAATGGGTTTGCCAATTGGTCAGCAACCCACAGCCCAAGATGTGTTGTTGTACAGTGTTTTTTCGCCCGAGAATTTGCTTGAATTCACCGAACTCTACAGTGTTTTTGAAACCGAGGAGCGGCGGCGGATTCGTAAATTGGCACGGCATCAGCAGCGTGTGGCGGTGGATCGCTCGGCGCGGCGGGTGGTTGGAGCAGATGATTTTTTTAGTTCTCAGACGCATACGCTGGCGCGTTCTGGTTCTTGGCGACTCGAGCCGACCGAGCGCGGCGGGGTGATTTGGCATACCCAAGGTTCGGGGAAGTCTTTAACCATGGTTTGGTTAGCAGCCAAGTTGCGTCAGACACGTTTGGGCTTAAAAAATCCTGTGCTGATTATGGTCACAGACCGTATAGATTTGGATAAGCAGATTGTGGGTGTGTTTCTTGGGGCGGGTTTGGCACTGCCGCAACGGGCTAAAACCGTGCGGGAATTGCGTGAACTTCTTAAAGCAAGGTCTGGGGCTACGATCATGACCACAGTGCAGAAATTTCAGGATGCGGTGACTAAGGGTTTAGTGAATGACTCGAGCAATGTTTTTGCTTTGGTGGACGAAGCGCACCGCACGCAGTATGGTTTACTGGCGACCAGTATGCGGGCGGCATTGCCGAATGCGGTATTTATTGCTTTTACGGGTACACCAATTGATAAAAAAGACCGTAATACTTTGCATAAATTTGGGGCGTACATAGACAAATACACGATGCTCGAGGCGGTGCGCGATGGGGCAACTGTACCAATTTATTACGAAGGACGGGATTTAGAGACCTTTAGTGTGACTCGTTTTTCGATAGATGAGGTTTTTGAGCGTTGGTTCTCGGATTACGAACCGGGTAAACGTGAGGAAATCAAAGCCCATTTTGCGACAATAGAAGCTGTGGCAGGCGCTCCTGCTCGAGTTCGAGCGATTGCACTGGACATCATTAAGCACTTCGAGGCGTTTATTGCGCCTAATAACTTCAAGGCTCAAATTGTCGTGGCTTCCAGAGAAATCGCGGTCAAGTACAAAAAAGCCTTGGATGAATTTGGTGCGCCGCAATCAGAAATAATCTTTACGGCGAATAAAAACGAACCAGAATTTGCGCCGTTTATGCGCTCAGACGGCGAATTAAATGATTTGCTCGAGCGTTTCAAAAAAGACCCAGAAGATCCAATTAAGTTTTTGATTGTGGTAGATATGCTTTTAACGGGTTTTGATGCGCCACTCGAGCAGGTCTTGTATTTGGATAAGCCTTTGCGTGAACATACTTTGCTGCAAGCCATTGCACGGGTTAATCGTATTGCCGATGGAAAAGACCGTGGTTTTGTGGTGGATTATTGGGGTGTAACCGATGATTTGCGCGATGCCCTAAAAATTTTCGATCCAGCCGATTTACAAGAACTGATGCGTCCTCATTCGCAACTTCTCGAGGAGTTGCGAATGCACCATGCGGCAACCATGCGGGTTTTTGCGGGGCGACAAATCCCCAATACCGAAGCGCTGCTTCTGCTTGGTGATGTGCTGCGCCGCCAAGAATTTGAAACGGCATTTAAGCGCTTTGCCCGTTCCTTAAATGCCCTGATGCCACACAAGGATTCCGAGCCGTACTTAGCAGATTTTAAGTGGTTGGCGCGGGTGCGTTTAGAAGCTCGGGTGGTCATAGACCGTCAAAGTCAACCCGATTGGTCTGGTATTGCTCCTAAAATTCGTAAGCTGATAGATGACAGCATTCTGGCAGATGGTGTGTACCAAGTGGTTGCGCCGATAGATATTTTATCGGCACAATTTGACCAAGCAGTGCTGGAATTGCAATCACCTGAAGCCCAAGCCCTCGAGATGGCTCATGCGGCAGATGCGGAAATCATTGCTAAATTTCCTCAAAACCCTGTGTTTTATGCTTCTTTGCGTGAACGCTTAGAGGATATTATCCGTTCACGCAAAGAAGGGCGCACCGATGCCGTGACCCAAGTCAGTGCTTTGCGCGAGTTAATCGAGCGTTTACGCCATGCGCCGGTCAATCGGGCTAAAGAACTGGGTTTAAGTGCCAATGCCGAAGCGTTTTACAATCTGCTCGAGGTGGCGGGTGTAGCTTCGCCAGATTTAGCCCGAGCATTCGAGCAGATTATTAAGAATTTGGTGGTGGTGGATTGGTTAGCCAAAGAAGATGTAAGGCGCGAAATGCGTCGGCAGTTGCGTCGTGAATTGCGAAGTACCGATGTAGATAAAGATAAACTTGAGCCACTGGTGGGTCAAGTCATGGATGTGGCACAGTCAAGGTTGGGTCAGTAATGGAACGGGTCATGGTTGATGTTCCCATTGAACGGGTCATGGTTGGGGCGTATCCAATCGAATTTGTGGTGCAACGCAGTCAACGCCAAAAAACCGTGAGTATCAAAGTCAATGCCCTTGGCATTATGGTGAAAGCACCTCATGCCGCTCCACTTTCGGGTTTACATGCCTTAGTACGTGACAAAGCCCAACGTATTTTTGAAAAGCAACAGCGTTTGCAGCGTTTACAAGCTAGAACCGACCCACCGAAGCGTTTTATCAGTGGGGAAAGTGTACGGCTTTATGGTGATCGTTTTATCTTAAAACGTTTTATCACATCAGACTTGGGTGTTATTTTGCGCGGACGTATCTTCGAGTTACACGCTTCTAACGATAAAAATGCAGCCTTGCTGCTCGAGCAGTGGTACGTTACCCAAGCGCTTTTACATGCCACAACTCGAGTGGCGTACTGGGCAAAAAAATTGGGTGTTCAATCGCCAAAAATTCTGATTCGAGAACAAGAGGGGCGTTGGGGCAGTTGCAATCAAAAAGGTGAATTGCGACTGAATTGGCGAATTGTCAAAGCCTCACAAAGTTTATTTGATTATGTGATTGCCCATGAACTTTGTCATTTAAGAGTACCGAATCACTCAAGCGAATTTTGGTTGGTGTTGCGGCAAGTAATGCCAGACTATGCACATCGGCGTGATAGGTTGGCTCGAGAAGGGCGTTTGTACAGCAATTAAGGCGCAAGGCGTTGTTTAGTCCATATCTCATCCTCGAGATTGTAGGTAATACGGTCGTGTAATCGGGCGCGTCTGCCTTGCCAAAATTCAAAGTAATCTGGGATTAACCGATACCCGCCCCAATGCTCGGGGCGGGGCAGGTTTTTCGGGTGCAGTTGGCGTAAGTCTGATACAAGTTGCTCGAGGGCTACACGTTCAATCATTTGGCTTTGTGGGCTGGCAGCACTGGCAAGTTGAGATTCATACGGGCGGCTGGCAAAGTAGGCATCCGATTCGGCACTCGAGACTTTTTGTAGTGTCCCTTCGATTCTCACTTGGCGCTCTAAACTTGCCCACCAAAAACTGGCGCTGGTAGCGGCATTAGCAGCCGTGTCTGTACCTTTTTTGCTCAGGTAATTGGTGTAAAAAACCAGTCCAGAATCTATGCCGCGCAGCAAGACCACGCGGCTCGAGGGGCGGTTATTTCGGACAGTACAAATCGTCATGCCGTTTGGCTCGAGGATATTGGCGACACCAGCTTCTTCTAACCAAAGTTGTAGCTGCTCGAGTGGATTCTCAAGCAGAGATTCTTTTTCCAGTGTGCCTTGGGTGTATTCTTTGCGGGTCTCGAGGGGCTGCATGAC
>JAYWHB010000239.1:0-4309 GCA_043777915.1 Deinococcales bacterium | reverse complement strand
AGTATTTGGGCGAAGATTAAGAGCAGGGTTAAAAGGCGAAAGGCGAAAGGCAAAAGTAAACCCTTCGCCTTTCGCCTTTTAACTTTTGCCTTTCCTCTAAATCTTGTGTTTCTCGAGGGCGCGTCCACCAATGCTGGTGCTTGTATCCCACCAATGCTTAGGGCTTGTGTTGCCATTTCACAAATGGCTGACAAATGCGTGACAAAAGGGCGTGAACGCGGTAGAATCACTTTTAGAAATTGGGAAGGAGTGATTGTGTTGGCTGTCCTTTTGCAAGAACCACCTGCTGTGTCTTTTTGGGCTTCTCGAGTACGGGATATGGTAAAGCCCGAGCGTTTTGCCCATATTGAACGGGTAGCAGCATTAGCCAGAGATATTGCCACGGCTCATAGCTTAGATGCGGACAGGGCTTACTTGGCGGGTGTGCTGCATGATGTGGCACGGGATTTACCACACCATGAACTGCTGCGGCTTGCGCCCCCAGAAACGGCTGCCGATGCTGACCATCCACTGGCGGTGCATGGACGGGCTGGACGAACCATTCTCGAGCAGTGGGGAATTACCGATGCTGTGGTACTCGATGCCGTCGAAGAACATGTGACTGGACCGCGAGACGGGAATTTACTCTCGATTTGTGTTTATGTGGCAGATGTGTCTGAACCGGGACGCGGGGTCAACGATAACATCCGCGAATTGGCTTTTTTAGACTTAGAACGGGCGTACCACGAAGCCCTGACTTGCAAAGTGCATTATTTACAAAGTAAAGGGCGGATGGTTCATCCACGTACCTTAGAGGCGTATCAGCGTTTACAAGCAATTCCGCCACTCGAGACGATGATTCATCAGACGGTCTAAACCGTATCAAACCCCAACCAACTCGAGCCTAACTTCACGTCCAAGCCGAGTCTCGAGTGTAATCAGCATTTCTAAACTAAATTTATCATGCTTACCACGCATTAAATCAGAAACTCGAGATTGGGCAATGCCGAGTTGTTCAACTGCTTGGGCTTGGGTTAATTGCTGAGCGTTAATAAAACCACGTAAATCATTGATGAGTTTTGAGCGCAGTTGCAAAATTGCAGCTTCGGCAGGGTCAAAACCAAGGTCTGTAAAAACATTCCTACTGGATTGAATAATTGATTCTTGCATCATTGCCCTCCTATTTGACAACAGGCAAATGCTCGAGCGAACGCTGGGCTTGTTCACGAATCAGGGTTTTCATGGTCAAAAGGATACAACTTGGGGCTTAAAAATAGTGTGGCTCGAGATAGAGGATTTGGGGGTAACTCAAGCTAGGACTCTCAACTTACTTACCAGTTTGGATTTCGTAAACTCAAGTCATATCTAGGTAATAAGTCCTTTACCCAAGAAGCACGACGGTCTGAGTATTTTCCATCATAACCGAGTCTCCAAAGTAATACTTCTTCAATCCATAAAAGCCCAAGTTTTATCAATTTTGAACGTTCCTCCGAAGTAGTCGTTCCAGCTATTGCGTGAGTAGCATCATTACGAATCGTTTCAAACAGCTTGATTTCATCTATATCGTCATAGTCACGATTTTTTGTTAAGCCAATTCGTTCCAAAAGCAATCTAGCACGCATATTCGTGATACTGACATCCAACTGTCCGTGCTTGTTACCGAGATTCCACGCAGCTCTAGCTTGTTTTTTATCGCCATTGCTAAAGAGCAATTCATACTTTTGTTTTTCTTTTGGGTCAATTTCATCTTCTACAAGGATTGCATAACTCAGACGCTCCAAGGCTGCCCCTACCATCATTGCTGCGATATTTTGAGGTTGTGAGTGCTTTGCCGCTTGAAGATAAGTCGTCATTAATTCAGCATACGCAACTTTCCAAAAGGGTTGCTGAATCATTTTTTCAAGACCCTTTAAGCACCCAAGAAAACTTGCTAAATCTGTATCCAGATGTATCCATGAGCTTCCTAGTTGTTCAAGAGAAGATGTAGGATAATTTAATGCTGTCGCACAAGCAATTTCTTTCCTTATAAGAGGATGTTGACTTATGAACTCTCCTCTGACAAATAAAGGTCTAATTTTGCTCGAATTTGCAAATTGTAAGAGTGCCGAAACATTTTGAAGCCTTGTGAGGGCATCCTGAAGTTTCATGGCTTGCAACATTGCAAATGTTTCCTCTTTGGTCGCGTCAAATTTATGTTGATACAGATAACCTATTGTGGTCAATTTGTAACCTGTATTTCTATTTTTAGGATCAAGCCACTCAAGATTTTCTCCACTTGTTTCTAGGCTCAAAGACCAAAATTCGTCTAATTTAACTTCAACTTTACGCCCTCCAGAACTCCATGAAACTCTTCTTGTATCGTCATGAACTTCATTGCGAAGCCTTGTCTGTTTAAGTGATTTTTGTTGGAATTGAGCGTTTGGTAAATAAAATATGAACTCATGTGCTTCTGTCTCGAGACCACCATAAACAACTTGTGGAGTTACACCTCGAATTGCATTCAAAGGTCCCCATTCAGTAGTCCAATTATTAACGTAAGGACTATTGACTTCAAATTCATATCCACGAATTGTTGATAATGGTTTTCCAAAATCTGGCGTAAAAATCCATTTTTCAGGATTTCCTAGTGTTTCAAAATCCCATTTAATTTGAATTTCAGATGAAATTTGAAACTCTACTAAAAGACGACCCTGAACTCCTTCAATTTCGGCAATGTTGTTGTACAGAATGATATTTTTCTTTTCAAGTAAATCGCTTTGTTTTGGCAACATATTACTTACACCTTATCATTACTTTGAGTCACAGCTTGGTACGCCAATCTAAAAATCTCGGTGAGTTGCATGGCACTTTCGGGTTTCAAGTTCTTATCGGCTTTTAGCAGTACCGCCAATTGGTCTGGTACTCCAATGTTTGGCATTGGCTCAAGCCTAACTCGAGGGGCATTAAAGTCGTGTAAGTCTGTCTGGGCTATTTTGTACTGCACATTTATCTTCTCGAGAATACTCTGGGCGCGGTCTACGATTATGCCGTGGTATTCGTTGCGTTCATTTGTTGCTTGGATGCCCTGACCCAGAGGCGTATACTATTGCCCATGACGAAATTTGCCGTTGATCCGTCCGTACCTCGTGGTGAGCGCTTTGATGGTTGGGGGTACACCGATTCTGGACTTGACCTCGAGAATAACGGGGTGAAACTCATCGGGGCGCGTTATGAAATGTCGGGTAAGCGCTTGCCAAATTTATTAACTTGGGCAAATGGGATTCTAAAGACCGAACTGGTTTTACAACCCGAATTCGAGGTTCATGACTTAAGCGCTATTTCTGCCGCTCGAGAATTACCAGCCTTTATAGCCGCGCTTGGCAGTATCGGCTACACCCAAGAGGACAATGCACGGCGCAGACACGGACATGGGCATTCGCTCGAGGAGGTTCATGCGATTCGTCATGGGCGTTTAACTCGAGTGCCAGATATTATTTTGTACCCAGTCTCAGAAACCCAAGTGCAAACACTGGTACAATTGGCAAAAGAACATCATGTGCTGCTTGTGCCGTTTGGTGGTGGCTCGAATGTCAGTCATGCACTGGCTTGCCCACCCAACGACCCGCGCCCAATTGCTTCGGTAGATATGCGTCAAATGAATAAAATCATTAGCATAGATAAAGAAAATCGTGTGGCGCATGTCGAAGCGGGAATTGTGGGTTCTGACCTGCAAGCTGAACTCGAGAAGCACGGGTTTACAATAGGTCATGAACCGGATAGCAACGAATTTTCTACCCTTGGCGGTTGGATTGCGACGCGCTCGAGTGGAATGAAGAAAAATCGTTACGGCAACATCGAAGATATTGTGCTGGACATTCGCATGGTTACAGCCCAAGGTTTAATCGAAGGGCGTGCCATGCCGCGTGAAAGCATGGGAACAGACCCACGTACACTGGCGTTTGGTTCAGAAGGTAATTACGGGATTATCACCAGTGCCTTTGTGAAAATTTTTGCCCTGCCCGAAGTCCATCAATTTGATTCGGTGCTTTTTAAGAACTTTGCCGATGGCTACGAATTCATGCGTGAACTGGCAAAATACCCGCCTTATCCCGCCAGTGCGAGGTTGATGGACAATTTACAATTTCAATTTGGACAAGCCTTAAAACCAGAAACCTTGGGTTGGAAAGCCACCAAATCCAAACTCGAGCGAGCATTGGTGACTGGACCACTTGGTTTTGACCCAAATTCAATGTGTGCTTGTACATTACTGTACGAAGGTTCAAAACAGGAAACTGCCCTGCAATCGGCTCGAGTCGGACAACTCGCCCGTCAATTCCGAGTATTTAGAGCC
>JAYWHB010000238.1:0-4311 GCA_043777915.1 Deinococcales bacterium | reverse complement strand
CCCAAGCAATTCACGGTGAACCACGCCTTTGCTTGGGGCTTGTGCCATGCCTTTGATTATCCGACCAAAAAAACCAAGACTCGAGTCGGCGGGCAGTTGTTGCGGCTCAAGACCGCGAATCACCCTTGCTTCTTTGGCGTGCGCCCAGACAATCGCGCCACTTTCCAAAGATAATTTCTCGAGATTGCCAATGTGGTCATAATGTCCGTGGGTGATTAAAATGTGTTTGACCTGCTCGAGTTTCCAGTTTTTGCTGGCAAGGGCTTTGACAATTTTTTGATACGAATCTTTGCCGCCGGTGTCTATTAAAGCTAAATTGCTGTTGGGTAACTCAAGAATGCCAATATTGGCAATCCCTAGATTTAATGCCCAAACCCCATCAGTTATCTTTTGCATAGATAAAGTCTACGCCGTCGGGAAATTAAATTCGAGCCTCGAGCCGAGGTTTTCTTCGCTGCTGACCTTCATTTCACCACCCGCCAAAGCCACCCGCTCACGCATTCCAGCTAAGCCAAGATGCCCCTCGAGCAACAAATTGCCGTTTTGCGTCGCAAAGCCTCGTCCGTCATCTTGCACCAATACTTCTAGGCTGGTCTCGAGAAATTTAAGACGTACCGAACAATGGGCAGCTTGAGCATGTTTGTCTATATTGGTGAGTGCTTCTTGTACCACTCGGTAAATAGTCAGTTCTAGGGCGGTTTCTAAGCGTCGCTCAATGCCTTGCACTTCGAGTCTGGCATCGGTACTGGATTGTTCACAAAGCCACTCGAGGGCGGGAATAAGCCCAAGGTCATCCAAGGCACTCGGACGAAGATTACGACTAAAACGCCGCACACTGGCAATGGCGTTGTCCACATCGGAACGAATATCACGCACTCGGTCTTTGGCTTGGGCAGTTGGCATCGTCTCGAGGGCAGTTTCTAAACGGTCTAATCGGCGGGTGATTGCCACTAAAGTCTGGGCGGTGTCGTCGTGTAGTTCTCGGGCAATTCGGCGGCGTTCTTCTTCACCAGCTTGGGTGAACAGACTTAAGAACGAACGCAATTCCGAAGCTCTGGCTTGGGCTTGTCCGCGTTGGGTAATCTCGAGGGCTAGTTTTTGTTGTTCCGATAAATCACGGGCAATCACCAAGCCGCCTTGCAATTCGCCGTTGCGGTGCAGTGCCGATAACTTTATTTCAAGCATCGCTAATGTGCCATCAGCCCGTTTAACCTCGGCGGTGAAGGTACTTGAAATGTGTTCCTGCATGGTACGCCAAGCGGCTCGAGCCTCGGTTATGCTATTTGGTTCGAGTAAATCTTCAAAATCACGTTCTAAAAGTTCGTTTGGCGCATAGCCCAAAACCTCGAGTGCGGCGTTATTGGCATAGGTCACAATGCCTTCAAGGTCGGTTGAAATAATTAGGTCTGTAGCGGCTTCTGCCAGCAAACTGTACTGTTGTTGTTGGGCTTGAATCCGCTCATACAGGCGGGCATTTTGAATCGCTAGGGCGGCTTGTTGGGCAATGGCGGCGGCTAGACGGGATTCCCGAGCGGTAATTTCGGAAGTTCGGGTGCTGTCGGCATATAAAATCCCCAGCACTTGCCCTTGGACTTGAATCGGTGCAACCACAAAGGCTTGAGCGCCCAGCAGGGTCGGACCCTCGCTTTCGAGCGATTCATCTTGGGCTTCGTTAATCACGATTGGCTCGAGGTCTAAAATCAGTTTAGCAAAGGCTTCATCGGCAATCACAAAGGGTTTAATAAAGCCTTCTAAACCATCTTGAAAACCTTGGGCATATAATTTGCCAATTTCGGCACGTTGGTTTTGCATATCCAGCAAATCAAAAAATCCAATAAAACTGCGTTCTAAATCCAGCGTCTCGAGGGCTTCACGGCAGACCAAAGCCAGCACTTCATCCAGTTCTAAAGTGCTGCTGGTGACTCGAGCCATCTCGAGCAGGGCGTTTTCATCGGCAAAAGCCCGTGCATTGCCCAGCGCCACCCCAGCTTGGGCTGCAAAAGCCGATAGTGTGCCTTGTTCATCAGGGCTAAAGACTCGGCTTTGAGGAAAATACAACGCCAGCGCCCCGTAAACTTCACCTCGAGCCATGAGCGGCGCAGCCAGAAAATCCGAAGCGGTAATTACCTCGCCTAGTTGCGTGGACTCGAGCAATAAATCCAAACCCTGTCCGAGTAATGAATCATCTTCGACCCCATAACTGGCACGTACCTCGAGTACATTTCGCACTTTTTCAAAGACTGCACAGGAACTTGCGCCGAGTAACTTGACGGCGGTTTCGAGGATGGCTTCTAAAGTCTGGGAAATACTCAGGCTTTCGGATAAGCGCTGCATCACCAGCCGCAACCCTTCGGCATTTTGGCGTTTGGCACTCTCGAGCGAATACGAGCGCGAATTTTCCACTGCCAGTGCCATAATTTCAAGCATCGCCTGCCCAAGCGAAACGATGCGTTCGGTAATCTCTAAGCCGCTTTTGGTGGTGTCGGCATACAGCACCCCAAGTGTTTCGCCCCTCGAGACGATAGGCAGCATCAAAAAGGCTTCTGCCCCAAATTTACGCGGCGTACTAGAAAAACTCCTCGAACTGGACTTGACATCGTTTAGCACTATTGGTTGCCCACGATGCAACCTTGCAAAACTCTCGGCAGAAATCGCCAGTACCTCGTCCGATTCTAGTTGAGGGAACTGGTACTTGAAATAGCCTCGAGCCTCCGCACCATCTTCAGAAGCACTCGAGAACAACCCCAGTAACCCCCGTTCTAAACCAAGTGCATCCACGGTTTGGCTTAAACTCTCGAGTAGAATCTGCTCGAGTTCTAAGGTGTTTGAGACCCGCTTAGAAAGCTCAGACAGCGCCTTGGTTTCTTTTTCACGCCGCACCGCATCTCGAGATAACCGCGCCGCTTCTAAGGCAATGCCACTGAGCGCCAAGAAATCGGGTTCGAGGGCTGTGCCACCACGAATTTCAAGCCAACCAATGCGTCTACTTCGAGCCTCGAGAGGTACAGCATTTTCAAGCACCGCATTCAGCGCCACATCCTCAAAACGAAGTCCAGCCCCACCCAGACTCGAGACCCCCAAGGCATTTGCCACCGCCACGGTTTCACGGCGTTCGTTGGTTTCAAGCAGCACCCGCACCGACTGGGCATTTGCCAACTGCAAAGCCGCCCGCGCAATCACTTGCCCAGTGGCGGCTAAACCACGGGTGCGATGCAGCGTCTCGAGGTACGGATTAACGTCTGAATTCACTTCTTTCGTTTAAGCCTCTTGCTCGTCGCTTGGCTTCTTCGCGGTTTTTTTGGCTTTACCCTCGGTTTTTGCCTCGAGTTCTTCAGTTGCGGCGTGGCTGAGTTCCTCGGCTTTGCTTTCAATCATCTCGAGTGGAGCTTCGATGACTTCGCTAGTCACTTCTACAGGTTCAACCGAGACTTCTACAGGCTCAGAAACTGGAACTTCTACGTGTTCAAGTTCAACTACTGGGACTTCTACAGGTTTCCCCATTGTTTCTACATCAACAGGCACAGGAACGGGTTTACTCGAGGCGGAAACGGTCTTACTTTGCAATTGGGTCACAGCAAAATAGACAATTCCCACCAGAATCGCCACTGGCACAAGCCAACGCAGCAATGCCACAATAATCCCAGCAAAACCAAGCAGAATTCCGCCCAGCAGGGTTAGAACCCAACCAAGGATGTACATGCCAGCCAAGCCAACCACCACAGCAACGAGTCCCTTAACAATCACTTCTAGCGTTTTACGCCAATCAGTTTCTTTCATAGTCTTATTGTACGCGGTTTTCTAAAAAAAAGTTCCACGGCTAATCGCTCGAGGCGCGGCGGATGTTGACCACACTAAAAAACGCCAACAAGGTGAACAAGAAGGTTAAGAGAATCACGCCATCCATTTTTAAGGTTGAGACAAAAATCCCACCCAGCAGTGAACCACCAATTAAATTACCGCCAGCCAAGAAAATGCTGTACAAGCCCATGACCACACCGCGATCTTCTGGGAAATCCTCGGAAATATCAGCGAGGTACGCCAGTGCCACAGGTGTAAAACCAGCTTGAAAAAATGCGCCGACCATCAGCACCAGAAACCAAATGCTAACTGGCTCGAGCGGGGTTGGAATAAAAAAAGTCAAACCAAATTCTGGGTGATTGAGCATAAACAGACTTATTGAAATCGCAAGAAGCCCGCCACCCGCGTAAAGCATTGGGGTGCTTCGTTTACCGTGCTTAGAGCGTTCTGCCCAAAAAACCAGTCCAACCAAAAAGGCAAAAGCAAAAAATCCTAGGTACTTGCTGACTTCAC
>JAYWHB010000237.1:0-1502 GCA_043777915.1 Deinococcales bacterium | reverse complement strand
CAAGTTCATGCAGATAAATTAGCCGATGGTGGGCGTTTTTTACCTTGGTGGAATCAGTACGAAGCAGTGGTGGGTGTGGTCACTCCAAACACACAAGTTGTGGCAAATCCTCTTTTGAAAATGGTGTTGTTCAAAGGTAAATGGTTCTCACATTTGGATTCTATAAAGCTCGAGAATGCCACCAGAAACACATTGTGATATACTATTCGCTGAAAGGATGGTGATTTGATGACACCTGAACAAGTTTTAGCCCGTTGGAATGAGATGCGAGAAGCCGAAATTCATGCTTATGAGCAAGACATTGGTGCATCAATTTTGCTTGAAGTGCCAGAACTTGGTCTTTTTGCTGAGTCACGCACGCATTCTTTGGACTTACAAGCCGCAGATGATTAGCCACTGGAATTACGCGGTAGCGTAGACATTGTGTAGAGTGGACTCCCCGTCACAAGGAGAGTCCCTAATGAGTCTATCAAAACGATTTGTGCAAATTGTTAATGCCGCCATTCGAGCCGTTGACCCCTCGAGTGCTATGGGTATCGCCCAAGGACAAAAATTCAGTCATGATAGCGTTTATCGTGTCCTACTCGAAGGCAAATCTCTCTTCTCAAAACTTGCCTTAAATCGCTTACAAGCCATAAGTGGCTTAAAGGGTGGTTACTTCGTATTAGACGACTCAATGTTGGTTCGTTATGGTAGTGGTAAACTTAAACTCAAGAAAATAAAAAATAGTAGTACAGGACAGTATACTTACGGCTTTAACATCGTTCTTTTAATCTGGACAAATGGCACAATTAGAATTCCAGTTGGATTTCGAGTATTTCTGGCTCAGGAAGGCGAAAAAAGCAAAATAGACCTTGCGCTTGAGATGCTAAAAGAAGCAAAAAAACTTGATTTAGAACTAAAGTACGTGTTATTTGATGCGTGGTATGCGGCTGAAAGCATTTTGAACTATCTCGAGGGGGCAGCGTGGAAGTTCGTGACACGACTACGCAAAAACCGCCTACTGAACAATGTTTCGGTATCTTCGGATAGGCGAGTCTACTGGGTGAAGGTAGGTCGTCTTCAAAAAATGTGTTCAGATGTGGTTGTAGCACGTCATCAGAAGCAATACTTGGTTAGTAACGATGTGAGCCTGACGAGGATAGCTTTACGGGCATTGTATCGCATTAGGCAGAATGTTGAGGAGGCATTTAGATCACTAAAACAGCAACTTGGCTGGGAGGGTTTTCGTTTTCGGACACTAGAAACGCTGAATACTTTTCTTGGATTAACCCTGTCTGGATACGCAATTATTGAAGTTGCAAGATCTGAAGTTAAGCTAAGTTTCTATAAATTTAGGGCTGGACTGATCTCTGGACATTTAGAAACTCCTGATATTGTGATTGACGGGTAGATTAAAACCGCGTAATTCCAGTCATCTTTTTTTCTTTGGTTTATTTCAGCGATTTTGCTTTCCGCCTTGACAAGTTATCTTTCCGATAGACAAAACAATTTTAATTTTG
>JAYWHB010000236.1:0-1502 GCA_043777915.1 Deinococcales bacterium | reverse complement strand
GCCGACCTGATTTGGCACAGCACTTTTGGTATCGAAATTGGCATAGATGCACTTCGCAGTCCCAGCCACATCCTGCTTTTTATTGGCGCAATTCTGCTGATAACTGCACCACTACGCGCCACTTGGCACGACCCAGCCAGCCAATATGCCCCGAGTTTCCTTGAGTTTTTACCGAATCTATTTGTTATTTTTTCCTGTTTTTGCTTTTCCAGCCTGATGAACCTGCATATTTGGGGTTTCATCAGTTTGCCAGATTCCAGCCCAAACCTCAGCGCCCTCGTACCAAGCCAAAACCCAGCCGTGCAATATGCCTTAAATAGTTTTATAGACGCTGGAATCCTATTTACCAACGCCGCCATTATGTTCACCATTTTATTTATTCTGCAACGTTGGCGTACCCCATTTGGCACATATGGCATTGTCTTAGGACTCAGCACTTTTGTACTGGTGATTATTGTAGATAACAACCTCATGCCCCGAGTCTATCTGGCAGCACTGGCTGGAATAATCATAGATAGCCTGATTCTAACCCTTAAACCCAGCCTGACTCGTCTGCTCGAGCTAAGGATTTTTTCAGCCCTCGCACCAATTGTTATTTGGGGAACACATTTTATGGCGGTACACATCACTGGGGGATTAGGAATTAGCCCTGAACTTTGGACAGGTATTCTGACCATGACCGCTTTATCGGGTTTAGCCCTGAGTTTACTTGTTGCCATGCCCAAACCAAAGAACCTCCTCGAGACTTGAGGAGGTTCTTAAAGCCAAAAATTTTATGGTTTTGGGGTGTTGCTGATTGCTGGGGACACCCCACAACCTTGGAAAGTAATCACAATTGTGCTTTTGCTGTCTTCTAAAGTAATCGAACCCGCCGTTAAACGATTTGTAGCGCAAGTTGCACGGTTCTTAAAGACCAAGCCACTGCTTGAAGCACTAAAATTGCGTTCGGCTCGAGTGCCGCGTTGAGATTTCCAGATGCCACTTAACACAACCGTGCCATTGGGTAATTGGGCGGTGTTGCTGATGGTGCTGCCCGCATCGGCGCTGTAAGCAAAAGTCAGCTGATTTGTCCATGCAATATTGGTGTTGGTCACGCCATCCACACTGCGAACCGAAGTCCCACTAACATTATGGACTCGAGATAAACTGGTGGCTGTGCCTTGGGCGATGTTGCGAGTCCCATTACGGGTGCTTGTCCAAACCACGGCTTTGTTGTTGATGGTGCGTGTCCAAACGGTCTCGAGGTTAGCCAGCGTTTCGGAGTGATTGCGGTCATTGCTTGGGCTGGTGTCCGCAATGGTTTTGCTGCCACCTCGAGTGATTGTGCCACCGCCGGGCAAATTGCGTAAACACAGGGTTTTATCAAACGAAACTGTGACACTATCGGGGATATTATCGGCATCGGTGTCGGTACTAAACGAACCAGCTGTGACACTGCGGCAACCAGTCGGAAGCATCAGTAAACCAATGCTCTGCACAGTTACACCTGTGCTAAAACCAAC
>JAYWHB010000235.1:0-12232 GCA_043777915.1 Deinococcales bacterium | reverse complement strand
TTCACGTTCGCGTTTGCAATTAAAACTCTATTTTGTCAGTCCCGATGGTAAATCCTTTGCAGTCGAAGAACGCGACGCAGGTTTAGAACTCGATGACTTAGAAACTCGGGCTGGTGTGGCAATGCGAAACTTTATCGCAGGACCCAAGGTAGACGGTGCAATCGCACTGATTTCTCAGTTGCCAGTCCCAACAGTTTTTGCCCATAAGGACACGGTTTTTATTGACCTTCAAGCTGCTTGGCAAAAAATTACTTTGGGTACGCAAGGCGAACTGCTTTTAATTTGCGGTATCACCAATACGATGCTGAATTTAGAGGGTGTCCAGAACGTCAAATTTTTATTATCCGGTCAACCGATTGCCACCATCGGTGGGCATATTCCGACCAGCAAGCCATTTACTGCTAAGGAATGTAGTCCATGAAAGGCAAAAGGCAAAAGGCAAAGGGCAAAGGGCAGAGGAAAAATGCAACTCTTTCTCTTTACTCCTTCTTCCAAAAGGGTTGCCCATGACGATTCGGGTGCGTGGCATCACGATTCAGGGCTTTAAGAGTTTTGGTGAACGGGTTCGGCTCGAGTTTTCACCCAAAGTCAATGCCGTGATTGGACCAAATGGCTCGGGTAAAAGTAATGTGATTGAGGCGATTCGTTGGGCAAGTCATACGGCGCGAACACGGGAACTGCGGGTTAAGGAAAGTACCGAACTGATTTTTCATGGCTCGAGTGGTAAACAGGCATTGAATTTAGCCGAGGTACAACTTGAACTCGAGCAGCCAAGCGGGGCTTTGAGCATTGCGCGGCGCTTGTACCGCGATGGAGATTCTGACCTTGAACTGGCTGGGAAAAATGTTCGAGTGCGTGATTTACACGATGCGCTGCGTGGTTCTGGACTTGGACCAGGCGGGATTGCAGTGGTTGGGCAGGGCGAAATCGGGGCGGTGATTAGTGCCAACCCGACGACCATGCTTGGGTATCTCGAGGAAGCGGCTGGATTATCGAGAGCCACACACCGCCGAGCGCAGAGTTTAGAGCGTTTAGAACAAGCGCGGATTCATTTGTCTCGAGCCGAGGATTTAACCCATGAAGTCAAATCTCGGGTGGCAAAGTTGGAGCTTGAAGCAGTAGCAGCCAAAGAGTCGGCGCTTTTAAGTTTAGAAGTTACGACTTTAGAAGCCTCGATTCGGCGTTCTCGAGTGCGGGTACTGCGCGATGAAATCGCCAAATTACGGCTTGAATTACAAGGGACTGAGGTTCGAGCCGAAAATGCCTCGAAAAGCCTGACTGGGTTAAGCACCAGCCTCGAGCAATTACGTTTAGAGCGCGAAAATAAACAAGTAGCTTTTGCCGAACTGACCGCCGAATTTGAGCGTCTGCGTGGCGAGGCAAAACTGGCTCGGGAGCGGGCAGCCAATGCCGATGCCAACGCCAAAAGCCTAGAGTCGGAGCGCTTACGGCTCGAGGCTGAATTGCAAGTGCTGGCGGTGCAAACCGTACCGCTTGAACCCGAAATGCCAACCGATAATTTAATGGCATTAGAAGCGGCATTTGTGGCAGCCAAAGCTGCCCTGCGTAGCGCTTCTCAAGCCGAACTCGATGCCAAAATAGAACTTTCCAAAATGCGTTCTGAGCGCGATAAGCTCGAGCGTGAAGTGCGGGTACAAGTTGAGATGAGCGCCCGAGCCAATGCCGAGCGCGAAACTTTGGCGCAAGAACTTGAATCCACCAAAGCCGAACTCGAACCCGCCCAACTCGAGGCTGCCCGAACCGCATTGGCACTCGAGCAGACCAAAACTGAACTCGAGACCGCTCAAAAGGGCTTAGACAAGTTTGAACGTGAATCCATGAGCATCACCGCCAAGCTAAGTGCAAGTAGCTCGAGACAAATGGAACTAAGGGCAGCCCGTGCGCCGATGCAAAAAGAATTCGCCCGTTTAGAAGCGGCGAAGAACTCGCATTCGTACCTTTCTGAGGGTTCACGTCGGGCGCTGGGCAGTGGGGTCAAAGGGATGATTGGTCCTGTTTCGGACTTGCTGCGTGTACCGCAACACCTCGAGACAGCCGTGGGTGCTGCCCTTGGGCGACGCATCGAAAACATTGTTGTCGAGACTGGCGAAGTGGCTAAAAAAGTGATTGAATCACTTAAAAAATCTGGTGGTCGGGCGACTTTTTTACCGCTTGATATTCTGCGAACCCGTCCACGCCGCAATTTACCGATTATTAACGAAGCGGGTGTGGTTGGTTACGCTGCCGAACTGGTTGAATCCGAGTACCAAGTGGTCTTAGAGAGCTTATTTGGCGAAACCCTGATTGTCGAGAATCTTGATGTTGGTCTGCGCCTTGCTCGGGCATACCGTGACCGTCCGCGCTTAGTCACCCGCGAAGGCGAATTGCTCGAGGCGGGCGGGGCAGTCACGGGCGGACGAGGACGCGATACAACGGGCGAAACCTTTGCCGAACTGCGCCGCTTAGATGAAACCAAAAGCGAACTCGAGACCTTAGAAAAAGAACTTCTTAAACTCGAGAAGACCCTCGATGAGATGCGCGAAATTGCCAGTCAAGCCAGACTTGCCACCACCCAAATGGATACTCGAGTCAGCCAACTGCGCCGCGATACCGATGCGGCACGGCAACTGGCATTGCAATCTGAAACCAAGCGCGAAAGTCTGGCACACCGTGTGACACAACTCGAGCAGCGCTTGAGTAAACTCGAGCCAGCCGCAGTGGGTCAAACCGATTTTGAGATGGCTGTGCCAAGTCTTAGCCCACAAGAACAAATTGTACAAACCGCCACTGCCAACATCGAAACAGCAAGGGGCATCGAACGCCAAGCCGAAAATTCATGGCGTGAAGCCCAGAACCGCGTTGCGCTTCACCTCGAAAAGCAACGGGCGTACCAAACCGCACTGTTACGCAGTCAAGAAAATCAGGCTCGAGCCGAGCGAATCCGTGAACGACTTGAAGGTATTTATTTACAAGAACTTGAACTAGGAGCGCGATTAGAACAAGCCAATCCCGAGATTGTGGCACTCGAGCAGCAAGCGGATACTCTTGGTGTCAGTCAAGCCAAAGAAGAACTTGAGTTATTAGAAAAACAACGCTTGCACTTAGAAAGCGAACTGAGCAAAACCACGCGGCAAGTCTCGAGCGAGCGCGAAAACATTGAAACCGCAAAGTTAGCCATTGCTCGGCGCGAAACGAATTTGGAGACTGTCGAGACTGAACTGCTCGAGAATAGCCCGGAATTTGCCTCGAAAACTGTACCCACTGACCAAACCACGTCAGAAGGCACACAGGTCTCCCCTACCCGAACAGAATTTTTAGAAGCATTACTGCAAATCCCAGACCCCGAAGGCACTCCGCGAAGTTGGGTCACTCGAGTAAATCAAATCCGCAACCGACTTGAAGAAATCGGCGCGGTCAATATGCTGGCTGCCGAAGAATTTATCCGTGAACAAACAAGGCTGTTTGAACTCGAGACGGGGGTGGCAGATTCTTTAGCCGCCGTCCAAGAACTCGAGGTGGCACTGGACGAACTTGAACGCGATGTGACGGCACGATTAAAAGAAAGTATTGCCAGAGTTGCTACAGCGTTTCGGGAGTACAGCACTGAACTTCTGGGCGGCGAAGGCGAACTCGAGACCATCCGCGATGAAACTGGCGCACTCGAAGGCTTAGCGCTCAGGGTCACACCCAAAGGCAAACGCACAAGAGCGCTGCATCTGCTCAGCACTGGCGAGCGCACCATGGCAGCATTGGGCTTTTTATTTGCGCTTTCTCGAGCGCCCGAAGGACATGCTGGACTGCCTTTTGCCGCGCTTGACGAAGTGGATGCCCCCTTAGATGAAGCCAATATCCGCCGTTTTACCCATTTTTTACGGGTACTGGCAGACCAAGGCACACAATTTATTTTGGTCACCCATCAAAAAGCCACCATGGAAATTGCCGATGCTTTGTGGGGCGTAACCACCGATACTGGCGGTATCTCGAGGGTCTACAGCATTAAAAACGAAAGCCAAGCCAGCGCAGCAGATTAAAATACCGCTTGGACTGTGATTAAATAGCAACGATGACTAAAACGGCTACGGCGGCAGGTTTCCTTGCGTTCTTTTTGATTGGCGCTGTCCAAGCCTTTTACGGACCGGCGCAATTTGCTTTCCGCGAACGATTTGCCCTAGATGCCAACACCGTCAGTTTTATTGTCTCAGCGCATTTTTTGGGTTCAATGACTGGAATTTTACTGCTTGCTCCGCTCGAGAAAAACCTAGGTTGGCGCAAAGTGCTGCTGCTCGGCTCGAGTTTACTGATTCTTGGTTGTTTAAGCGTGGCATTCGCTCCAATTTGGGGATTGGCATTACTTGGTGCAGTGATTATCGGGCTTGGTTTTGGCACGATGGACTTATCGTTTAACACGATTTTTTCGACAGGATTTGGCAACAACAGCACCGCCATGACCAATATCTTAAATGCCTTGTTTGGAGTTGGGGCAATCGTTGGTCCAATTTTGGTCAGTGCTTTTCCAAACGACTCGAGAACACCTTTTTTAATTGTCGCCGCCGCCACCTTAACCTTAGCCCCACTGCTTTTTGGGCTTCGTGCCAGCAAACTCGAGCAGCCTAAAACCCAATTTGTCTACTCTGGACTGTTTGGATTATTTGTACTGCTGTTCTTTGTCTATGTTGGCGTAGAAGTCAGTGCCGCGACCCTCGAGCCTCGGCAACTCAAAGAGGGTTTAGGCTTTAGCGAAGAAGCCGCCGCCCAATGGAACGCCTTATACTGGGGTGGAATCACCGCCTCGAGAATTTTAATTGTGCCTGTTGCGCTGCGTTTTAAGCCCGCTACGATTGTGATTGGCAGTTCTGCCTTAGCGCTTTTTGGTTTGGCTTTAACCCACGTCCCAAGCCTAGCGCCCTTTGCGTACTTAATTGCTGGACTTGGTTTTGGACCGATTTTTCCAACTGGTTTTGTCTGGCTGACCCAAGCCATCCCCTCGAGTGTGGCGGCGGCGAGTTTGGTTGTGGCTGCCGCGAATTTTGGTGCGGTGCTGATTCCACCAATTGCCTCGAGTTTAGGCAGTAATCCAAACAGCATTCCTACGGTCATCACCGTTTTAGGATTACCGTTATTGATACTTTCGGTCTTGCTGCAACGGCGAAGCCAACGGGCTTAGGGCAGTAAATCCTTGGCTTTGTCCTTTGCCAACACCGCCTTGGTGTCTTGTCCAATTCCGTAAAGTGCTTTTGAATACTTTAGCCAGTTATATGGGCTTTTAGGTCGGACCGCAATGCGTTCGGATAACATCGCTTGGGCAAGGTCAAATTTTTTACCACGCAACGCTGCTTCAATCAGGGTTTTTAGCACCACATCGCGTTGGGCGTGCGAACCGCCAAATTCATGGATTCGCCGCCTAATCGGGTACAACAGCGCCACCACCGTTTCAAACTGCCCTTGTTCAAACGCCAGAATCGCTTTGCAGACAGGTAAACCAATTTCTCTGGTCATGACCGCATTATTTGCACTGGGTTTGGTCTCGAGCCAAGTTTCACGGCTTTTAATCAAGGTTGAAGCTGCTTCAAACCAACCCGCCCCGACCAAAGCCATGACTGCGTGCATGTCGTTAAAAGCATAGTAAGCGGGTTCAATGCGGTGTAGCCATTTCGCCGCAAGGCTCGAGAACCGCGCTTCTTCACGGTGTCCCTCGAGCCTCAAGCGCCACAACAAAGCACTGGCATCTAATAATTGTAGAGCCAGCCCACCATTTTCGGCATTGAACAAGACTGCATCAAAAATCTGTAGCACTCGAGAAATATCCCCAGCCTCGAGTGCAAAAAGTGCATAGTGCCACCAGTTGTGAATAATAAAGTAATTGCCTGTTGTCCAGTTATTTGCCCTTGCATCATAATACTTCATGCCGTCGTGGAATCGCCCAGTTTCTTCAAAGGTATGCCCAACCGCATGAAGCGCCCAGACATCTTGCGGATTGCACTCCACGGCTTCAAAACCAAGTTCAAAGGCTCTATCGTGCTGATTCATTTCTTCAAAACCAAAGGCTAACATCCCCAGTACATTGGCATAATTCTTGTCAGATTCCGACCACGCACCAAGCACTTGCGCCGGACGGTCACGCAGCATTCGGCTGTTGCCTGTAAAAAAGTCTATTTGATGCCCGACTGCCAAAGCCAGTAAATCCCTTGGGTGGGCAATACTGACCTCCTCGAGTAAGCGTCCAGCTTGCCAAAAGTTTCCTTCTAGGAGGGCTTGCGCTGCTGCGACATGTCCTCGTTCCCTAGGGGTTACATCTTTGGGCATGGCAAAAGTGGCAAAGGCTTCTCGAGCCGCTTGTGCGTCAAGCGGTTCAGTGCCAAGCACCCCAAGGTACGCCCTGAACGCCCATGCCAAAGCATTTTGTGGGTCTGACTCGAGGGCAGCATTTAACGCCAAAGGCATCGAACCACGAAAATGCAAAAAACAATCCAAGGCATCCTCGAGATGCAGCACCGCTTGGCTCGAGGTGGCACTGGTGGTGTTTCCTAGCGAATCGGAATAAATCATTTTGAGTTCCTTGGATTCTCAAAGTTGTCAAATTTAGAAACATTAAAAAAAGTGCCAAGAACTTCTTTGGCTAAAGGCTCATCCAGAAAAAACAATTCTTCTTTGGTTAAATTTTGTTGATGTAAACCAACAGGACGTAAACTTGGTTCGGACTCGAGTTCAACTAAAGCACAATCCAATAACTGAGAAAATTTTGATTTTGCTTTATGGATACCGATTTTTGGCACAAAACTAGGCTACAAAAAAATCATTAGAATAGTCAAATCAGACCAGCATCAACCACTGGGAATTGCTCCACGTAACGCCGTCCAATACCCAGCCAGTGCATCGCGCCCAGCTTGGGTAATCTTAAAACTGGTGACTGGAACTTTGCCACGAAAGGCTTTTAGCACTTCCAAATACCCAACTTGCTCGAGTTTCAGCCGAGGCTCTAGCGCACTGAAAGCCAAACCGTGCAAACTAAACCCATGCAAAAAGATAAAATCCGAATCACCAACCCGGAAGCCGCTCATGTCCTACGCACCTCGAGTATTCTTGGTTATTTTCTCGAGCCAACGAACCCAAGTGATGTTGCAAAAAAATCTGGTTTGGCTGCAAATCTTGTGCATCATCATGCCAAAAAAGCCTTGGCTGTGGGCTTATTACTCGAGCATCAGCGAGAAAAGAATAAGGTGTTTTACCAGTTAGCAGCCCGAACTTTTACTTACCCAAGGGATTTATTGCCAGTTGAACAGCAAGAAGTAACGGATATGAAATTGCTCAGTGCGGCTTTTTTAACTGCCTATGAGCGCTCAGATGCACTGCTGGCATCAGATGACCCTGATTATCATGTGCATGGCTTTGCCGATAAGCATATTCCACGCCCAGCAGTCGAACCGTTTGTACCAAATACGCTTGAGAAACACCCAGCCCATTTTCATAGTCGAACCCTGAATTTAAGTCAGGAACGTTACCAGCGATTGATCCAAGACATCACTGGGTTACTCGAGCAAGCAAAGTCTGAAAAGAGTGCTGATGCAAGCCGTTGTACCATAGCAGTTTTAGGATTTGGTGGTGCTTGGCATGAAGGACACCAAGATTCAGCCCATATCAATAGCTTTGTGCCAATGCGCCCGATACCCGAAAAACAATGACATCATGATTCTCGAGAACCGCGAGAACCCCACCCGCACAGCATTACCAACGTTTTTACTCGAGCATCGCGGCTTGTTTTTGCGAATGGACTGTGCGAAAGGAATTACCATTGGGTGTTACCGTAGAGCGCTCAAGGCATCGTGGGAGGTCGGTTTTGAAATCAATCATTTGTTCGAGGCGAGTCTTACAAATAAAGAACCGAACTCGAGAGAAACACATCTCGAGTTCTTTTGGGTGGATATTTTAGATTTGAAAAGCGCTGTAAAATTAGTGCAAAACCCTCGAGAAGCTGCCTTTTGGCATGAATTACCTGTTCAAGTCAAAGACAAATAAGTAATGCTCGGTACTGCGGGTTTTAAGACTCATTTCTTTGGGTGTGCCAATTTCAATTTTGGCTTTGACATCGGTTATTTCTAAACCGATTTCAGCCCCGTTCTTTTGTGGTGCGCTTAAGCGCAGGGTTTTTACACCAGCCATTGGCTCGCTGCTTTGTAGGGAAGCAGGTACACTTGTGCTTTCGTGTGGAAATTTATAGTTGTTTGGGTCGCGCCATTCTCCTGTAACATTGGCTACGGCTGGGAAAATCCAACCAGCCAAATAGAGCTTGTTGCCATACGCAGCAATGCCCATGTTGTGATCCATGGCGAGAACTTCTTTTTGTGTGCCGGTAAAGTAATACATTTCTTGCTCGAGTTTGCCGTCCAAGTTGTATTTCAGCAAGACACTATCGCCAAATTGATAATCAGCTTGGGTGTTTTCTTGATAGCCGATTCGTCCGCCCAAGTAAACGCTATTGCCAATTACCCGAACGATTCTTGCATTGTTGCGGTCATTGCGAACCCCTGCGTTGTAGCGTTGTCCCCAGAGAATTTTACCATTGGGGTCTAGTTTGAATATCTCGAGATAAGTTTGTGTTCCGTGAACATCGCTGGCGGCATACAGATTGCCATTTGCATCCATATCAAGGTCAGAAATGGTGCTGCCACGGGTTTCTTGGGGAATTTCTTTTGCCCAGTTAAACTCGAGTTTATCTTGAATTACGCTTAATTTGAGGATTTGTCCTCGGGCGGTGCGTCCGTTCCAACCGCCTAAGTAAAGGCTTGTACCTGTGGCATTGGCAACGATGCTATACACACGGTCATTGCTGCCGGGGGTTGGGTCTATGGTCAGGGCATCGAGTTGATTGCCGTTGTTGGTATCAAAAATACTGACCAGAATCTGGGCTTCGTCGCCAGCGTCGCCGCCGCCGCCAGCCACAAAGACCCGATTACCAACCACGGTCAGGCTCGAGGCGTTGGTTGCACCATTGGCTTGGTTTTTCCAGTGGGGTCGCCAGGCTTTGCTCCAGAGCATTTCACCGTTGCTCGATAATTTGACGACAATTTGAGTTGGTGGTTCGGCATTGATTTTCCAAGCGGCTCGAGC
This sequence comes from Deinococcales bacterium, assembly GCA_043777915.1. Taxonomy (GTDB): domain Bacteria; phylum Deinococcota; class Deinococci; order Deinococcales; family JAAFIG01; genus JAAFIG01. The sequence continues at coordinate 3,127 of JAYWHB010000235.1, read as the reverse complement.
CACGATATAAACACTGCCTGTACTGTCTATGGCGATAGAACGACTGGTTGCGCCGTGGTCGCCATCAATGTAGCGCATCGGAGAATCTAAGCCCGGTGTGCCAATGCTTTTTGCCCATAAAAGCTCGCCAGATGGAGATACCTTAGAAACCAGTAAATCACCGTAGTAAGTGTCCACAAAGCTCTTGGAGACCCCAACCGTGATGGCATTGCCGTTTGCATCCACCACCAAACCATTTAAGACATCCGAACTATTGCCACCCCAAACGCGCTCGAGACTTGGTTTAGGGGTGCTGTTTTGGGCAAAAGCAAAAACGCTTAAGCCAATGGCTAATGCAGTTGTTTGTAGAATTTTTTTCATGTCCTTCCTCCGCGTATCAGTATCGGCAAAAGGTGTTATGTGGGTGTTATGCCAAAACATCAAATGGCAAAATTTCCTCGAGTGAAATAAGTGGTTCAATCGGCACTTGCCCGATTTTTTGACGCAATTCTTTGAGTATCGTCTCGAGCAATTGTTGTTCTCGGGGGGCGGGTTGGCGCTGTATCACAAGGTTGGCAATGCGCCATGCTTGGAGGTACTGCTTATTTTGAAGCTCGAGTTCGGTCAGGGCAACTAGGGTTAGGTTCGTTTGCGGCGCGGCTTCTAGTTGCAGACTTACTTTGAGGCTTTGCAGTAGCATCGTCTTGGCTGGCTCGAGTTGCCCTAAGTCTTTTAAGGTCTCTCCGATACCACGTAAGGCAATCACTTCAACATAACCGTGTCCCATACGCCGACAGCGCACCAAGGTTTGTTCAAAACCCTCTAGGGCTTGGGGGAGTTTTTGTTCACGGCGGTCGGTATCGGCTAAGTGGCTGCTGACCAGTGTTTCGCCAAAATGATCGCCTATTGCTTGGGCAATGCTTAAACATGCCGCAAATAATTGTTTGGCTTGGCTGAGTTGCCCAAGGTTTTTTAGGGCATCGCCAAGGTTAAGCTGGGCAATAAACATGGCTCTGGGCTGAGCGCTTTTGCGCCGTAATTCGAGGCTCTCACGGTGGTACTGCACGGCTTTTTTGGCATCGCCACTGTTTAAGCAGACCAAACCCAAAGAATTGAGTACCCGAGCTTTGGCTGTATCATCCTCGAGTTGCTGCATTAAAATAAGTGCAGTCTGAAATTGCTGGGTGGCTTTGGTAAAATCCCCCAGTCCCTCAAAGACATTGCCCAATTGATAGGCGCAAACACCAATGCCGTGTGGGTTGTTTTCGCGGGTATACAATGCTTGGGCTTGCTCGAGGGTTTTTAGGGTCTTGTGGTACAAGCCCAAGCGAAATTCTGCCCATGCCAAGCGCACCAAGAGTTTGGCATGGGCAAGGGTGTTGGTTTGGCTGGCATCAGCTGCGATTCTAAAGAGTTGTTGGGCTTCAAAAAATAAGCCTCGTAAATCTAAGTAAGTCGAAAGAGCAACACTGGCAGAACTGAGTAATTCTATTTGCTGATGTTCACAGGCAAAATTCCAAGCTGCACGGATATTCTCGAGTTCAATCCGAACCGCCTCAAGATGATTTTTTGGTTCAATTTCTAATTTATGCTCGAGTTTGGCTAACCATTGCAAATAATATGAGGCATGAGCGGCTTTGACCTCAATCTGGGATTGCAGATTTTTGATCGCGGCGTGCCTAATCAGTTTGAGCATCGTAAAACGTCCAGCCTCGGCTTGGAGTAAAGAAGCACTGACCAAAGCAGCTAAATCGGCTAAATTGGCATGGGCAAAATGGCGGGCAGTATTCAGGTCAAAACCACCAACACAAACTGCCAAAACACAGATTTTTCGTTGTAAATCTGGGCTTAATCTGCGCCACGAACCTTCAAAGACACTGCGCCAATCCAGTAAATCGGTGTTCTGCTCGAGTTCTTCGGCGAGGGCTTTGAGGTCTAAGGTTCGCGTCCAAGTGGCAGCCAATTCTAAAGCCAGAGGCATTCTTTCCAAGGTTGTCACAATTCGTTGAGCCGCCACCAAATCCATTTGAAGGTTATTATTTTGGCGTTGACAGCCTTCAATAAAAAGCTGCATCGCAGGTTCTAAATTTAAGCCTTGCAAGGCATAAATCTGTTCTAAATCCAAACCAAGGGCTTGTCTCGAGGTAATCAGCAGTTGTACACCAGTGCCAAGTAAGGCTTCTACTAAACTTGTTTCGGGGAGCAATTGTTCGTAATTATCCAGCAACAAAGTGGTTCTGGGCATGGCGCGGCAAATGTTTAGCAATTGGTTGACCGCATCTTGATGCGCCGAAAAACGTATTCCAAGGCTTTCGGACAGTTGCCCAAGTAAACCTGTTTGGTCAGTCACGTTTTCTAAAGAAACGCGGATGGCTTGTGGGCAAATTTCTTTTGCCAAACGGGTTTTGCCACTACCCCCAAAACCCGTGATGGTCAGTAGGTGGGTATTTGGGTTTTGCAACAATTTTTTAAGCGCACCAACTTCTTCTTCGCGTCCGAAAAATGGTGTCTCTGGACGAACAAAGGGTAGGCTTGGGCGGTCTTCGAGGGCAGCTAATAACTCGAGGGTACGCAAGGCTGGGGTCATGCCGACATCACGCTGCAAAGCCCCTGAAAAGGCTTGAAACGCCGCCACGCCTCGAGTGATGGATTTATTTTGTTTGCTCGCCACCATTAAAAGTTGCAACGCATCTTCGGACAGTGATTCAAATTTAAGCACCCGCTCGAGAATTTCTACGGCTTGGGCTGCATTTCCAAGCATTAAAAGCTGGTCGGCGGTTTCAATCGCCAAGGTGCGCCATAGCAGCAGTAAGTCCAGCCGCTCTGTTTCTAACCAAGCCATAAATTCTGGTGCATCGGGTAAAAACCAATGGTTCAGTAGATGAGGATTGACTTTTAGGGCTTGGGCATCTTTTTTTTGTAGTTGCAAACGCCACTGCTGCAAATCGCTTGTCCCTAAAAACTGGAGTGGTGCAGCCAGCCGTGACTTGCTGTCTTGACGCGCTAAGGCAACCCCAAAAGGCAACTGCCAAACCCGTTGCAACAATTGTCTTAGGTTGCGCCGTGCTTCAAAATCGGGGGTATCCAACCAGAATAGATTGCTGATTTCGGTTCTTGGTACTGGACAAGCCCGAATTGCCAAATAAAT
>JAYWHB010000234.1:0-12266 GCA_043777915.1 Deinococcales bacterium | reverse complement strand
CTGTGGCAGTTTGCAGGGCTGTGGCAATATCGGTTTGGTTCGGCTCGAGGTTCTCACGGCTGGCATTTCCCGCTAGACCCGCAAAGGAAAGTTTGGCTTTAGCATTGATGCTTGGCAAGTTAGTTCGGGCTGCACTGTCAGAAACATCTTCTAAAATCACTAACCCAGCACGGCGTTGCTCGAGTAGTGGATTGGCAACTGCTAAACCCAATGTGAGAATCGCCAAGGTACGAAGCAGTGGAATCGGTTGGCGCAAAATTTGCAACTTAGAAAACCACAAAGCAAGCACTAAGCCAGTGATCGTTAAAATTAAAAAAATTGGGTATTCAAACACCAAATTCATACTGCCCGCCTTAGTTTTGGCAAAATAGAACTCTGTCCGCGCAATGCCGCCTCGAGCAGTAAGGCAACCAGTGCCAACAGCAGCAACGGCAAACGCCACGGGCTAAAATTATCTGTGCCAGCGTTCGGATTTGTGCTTTTTTGCGTCGTTCCTAGTTTTTCCTCAACCGACTGTCCTGTCTCGAGTTGTGTGGCTTGGCTCGAGCCGAGATTCGCCACCAATCGTTCGCCATCGGAGGTGTACACCCCGGGCAATAAGGCTTGGGTAAAACCACTGGCGATGTTATCTTGAAAAGTGATGTTTGTGCCGAGCCGCGTTCCAAGCGGCACATTTTTAGCATTGGCGTACTCTTGTATAATATTAAAAAGCAGCACTGGAAAGGCTGGGAATTTCCTCAGTTCGGTCTCGAGCGGATGAACCCCAATGTAAACCGCCCGAACATTGGCGGCTGTACCACGCCAAATCAAGGGTTTATCGCCAACGTACACAATCGGTGTCCAAGTGCCATTGGTCAGTTCTGGGGGGCTTAGGGGGGAACGCCGAACCCGCACACCCTCGAGATTGACAAATCTTAAAATTGGGTCGGTGCTGTTACTTCGGGTGATTCGTTCAAGTTTTGGGGTTTCGTCTTTTTTTGGTAGTGGCGCAAAAATAATGTAATTTCCATCAGGTAATGCTCTGGGTACAGCCCCGACCAGAACAATTGCGTCATACCCTCGAGCCGTGCTGGGTGGGATGTCACGGGCGGCAGTGCGAATTCCGGGGACACTGACAATCGCTTTTAGCACATCGTCTTGGGGTGGGGTGACCAATACCCGACTCAAAATTTGGTAGGCGTAGGCTTGGTTGTCAAGCTGCATCACATCAGGATTGACCAATTCGACTTTGTACGTGCCGGGTTGCAAGCTCACTTTAGGAGTCCAAGTCACTGTGCCGCGAACAGGGATTTTTAAGACAGTTTGGGCAATTGTCTTTTCTTCTCGAGTCAAACGTATTTTAGCCGTGACTGGTTTATTTTGGTTACTCTCAAAAGCTGCAAACACTTGTGTGCCACGAATTGCAAAAGCTGTAATCCCCACATTTGTGCCGTTACCCAAAATTCTGTGCCAAGTGCCTTTGAAGTTGCTTGGTGCAGCTTGAGGGGTAAAAACCACGACTTCGGCTTGTGGCGAAATGCTTAAAGCTAAGGCAATGGCTGGCTCGAGTTGACTGCTCGAGTCTCCAGCAACTAAGGCTTGTAGTGCCTTTTGACGGGTCTCGAGGGTTGCTTGGCTGTTAGTGGTGACTGTGGCACTCAGACCCGCCCTGATGACCGTTACACGACCATTCAGCAGAGGTTTCGCCAGTTCTTTGGCAGATTCAAGTCTCGAGACTGTCTGATTTGCGCCAATAATATCTTTAGCAGTCATGGCAGCCCCCGCGTCAAAAATCAGCACCCGTTCTCGAGTGTCGGTTGTAAAACGCGGCGCAGAAGCTCCTATATTGGCAAACAAGACCGTTAGTATTTGCAGTAGAAGCAAGATGTTTGGGTTAAACTTAGCCCGACGTTCAGGGGCTTCTTCTGCACCCCACAACCACAAAGCACTGACTTTTCGTTGACGTTTGGCTTGACGAATAAAATGCAGCCACAGCACTATCGGAATCAGGGTTAAACCCAATAAGAACCACGGTGCAGCAAAAGTCATGGGTTTAATCTAACGGCTTTTGAGGTGGGATTGATGGCAAAAAATCGTCAATTTTTAATTCGCTTTTTAGCACTTGTCCACAAGGGGCTGTGATTATGTGGATAATTCAAGCCGTCAAACACAGCCTAAAAAAAGTTATCCACAATATCCACAGAGTTATCCCAAAGCTGTGGATAACTTTTTAGACCCGAAGCGGATTGACAATTGCCAAGTACCCGGGGTCAGATTCAGCCGTGAATTTGGCTGGTGCATTCAATCCCAAGCCAATTAACACTTCACCTTCAATCGGCGATAAGGCTTCGGTCAGTTGTTTGGCACGAAAACCAACCGTGATGGCTGGTTCAGAGCCGTGTTGCACCACATCAAGCACATCCTGAGCGCGTCCAAAGTCGGATTCTGCCACCAATTGCAATTTACCACCCGCGACAATAAATTCAACTTTGTTGTTGCTGCTTTTGTCTGCCACCACTGCCACTCGAGCCACCGCTTCACGCAATGCCCCTGCCGAGACTGCCACGGTCACACTCGAGGTGCTTGGAATTACCCTTGCATAGTCTGGGAGTTCGCCGTCCATCAGTTTGGCATTGATTCGTACCTTGTCAGATGCCACCGAGAGAGTGCCTTGAGAAATGGTTAAACGCACCTCGCCATCTTTAAGAACCCGAATCAGTTCATCGGCATTGCGGGCTGGAATCACCAGTTTACGGGCTTCGGTAGTGCTAGATGCGCCAAAGTTGCGGTATGCCAGTCTAAAACCATCGGTTGCCACGACCCTCGAGCCAGTGGTGTTCAACTCAAGTTGAACTCCACGAAAAATAGCGCGGAATTCTTCGGCAGCTGCCGCGTAACGCACACTGGTCAGACTTTTGGTAAATTCTTTGGCATCCAGTGTCAGGTGCGTTTCTGATGGGAACAGAAGTTCTGGGTAAGCGCTTAGGTCGCCAGTTTGAACTTTGAAGGTGCTACCGCCACTGGCAACCGTAAGCTCAGAGCCTTTGAGGTGCAACTCGACCAATTCTCCAGATAAGGCTTTGGTGATTTGGGCAAATAGCTGGGCTGGAACAACAAAATCCTGACCATTCACAATTTGTGCCTCGAGAAAATACTCAATGTCAATCTCTAGGTTTGTGCCAGAAAGACTTAAACCTTGTGGTGTGATAGCTACTTTTAATTGGGTCAAAGCCGCATTGCTGCTACGGGCGGGTACAATTCGTTCTAAAATTCCGAGGGCTTCGCTGAGTTGTTTTTTCGGGATTTGTACTTGCATATGGATTCCTCCGATTTTGAATGCTTGGTCTTGGATTTATTGAAATTCAAAGACTTTTGGAGCGCTGGTTTAATACTAACAGATTAAATTATATAAATAGTAGTAGTAGTAATAGGGGCTGTGGATAGTGTGGATAAGTGGCTTTTGAATTGTCTAGCACGTTATTCTGCCTGTTGATAATTCTGTGGATAACCTAGGGGTGTCCTGTGGATAACTGTCTAACAACTTGGCACTTATCCACAGGCGCTCTCGAGTCCCTACTTATCCACAGCTTATCCACAAGTTATCCACAGCTTTTCCACAGGGTTATGAACAGGGTTATCCACAGCCTGTGGGTAGGCTTCCTTAGGATAATTTGGCACGGATTTCCCTGATATTGGCTTGAAGGTCGTTGTCTTGTTCGGCTTGCTCGGTAATTTTTTGGATTGCATAGAGGATGGTGCTGTGGTCTCGAGCAAAAAAAGCCCCAATTTCGGGCAGACTGTGGTTGGTTAATTCACGAATCATAAACATTGCCACTTGACGCGGCATGACCACTTCTTTAGCACGTCCAGCCGATTTTAGATTTTCGGTCGGGATGCTGTAATGAAGCGCCACCGTATCGAGAATATCCTGCATCTCGAGACTGACTTCGGTCTCAGTAAAGACGTTACTCAGCGCTTTGGCGGCAATTGCCCTCGAGACTTGACTGCCTTCAAGCCCATTCAAACTGGCAAAGGCAATCACCCGCATGAGCGCCCCCTCGAGTTCACGGATGTTACTGGTGACTTGTTTAGCGATAAATTCTAGTACCTCATCGGGAATGTAAACCCGTCGGTATTCGCTGTTCATGCGTAAAATTGCTACTCTGGTTTCAAATTCTGGGCTTTGAATATCGGTGATTAAGCCCCATTCAAAGCGGCTTCGTAGCCTTGCCTCGAGCGTCAAAATGTCTTTGGGTGGGCGGTCAGAGGATAAAATAATTTGTTTTCCGGCTTCGTATAGGGCATTGAAGGTGTGAAAAAATTCTTCTTGGGTGCGTTCTTTGCCGGCAATAAACTGAATGTCGTCCACCATCAACAAATCCACACTGCGGTATCTGTCCTTAAAATTGGTCATTTTATCTTCACGAATTGAGTTAATTAGCTCGTTGGTAAAGGTTTCAGTGCTGATGTATTCGATGCGTTTATCGGGAAAGCGTTCTGCTACGCTATGACCAACGGCGTGCATTAAATGGGTTTTGCCTAAACCGACCCCACCATAAATAAAAAGCGGGTTATAGGCTTTGCCAGGTTGTTCAGCAACAGCGAGGGCGGCTGCATGGGCAAAATTGTTATTTGGTCCAATCACAAATTTTTCAAAGGTATACTTGACATTTAGTTTTAAGCGTCCATCGTCATGAATCGCGGTTGGATTGCTACCTTTGGCTTTTGGCTCTGGCATCAGCATCGCTTCGGGGGTGCTGGGCAGCACCTTAAAAGCGATTTTCGGGTTGGTTGCCCCGATGTGGCGCAGTGCTTCCTCGAGCAGATTTAAGTAATGTTGTTTAAGCCAATCCGCCGCAAAAGAGTTTGGTACACCAAGAATATAAGTACCGTTCTCGAGTCCTTGCGGTTTAATGCGGGTAAACCAAGTATGGTATTCCACGTCAGACACGTTTCGTTTGACGTAATCCTTTACTTGCTCCCAAATGTCAAGTTCACTCACAATTCCATATTCTATTACGTTATCCACAGCCAGTGATAGTGGTCTTAGTGAGAGTGTAAGTTTAGATTTAAGTTTGGTTAATTTTGTAAAGTATTGCTTATTTGAAAGATTTAATTGAATTTTAGCCCCTTGCTCTATAGATAAGCAACACTAAAAATAGCAGCTAGACTCGAGTTCAATTGTGGATAACTCTAAAAATCTGTGGATAACTCGAGAATTTAGTTTCCGATGATGGTTCTGCGCTGATTGTTTTCAAAATATGTTTCACGAGAAACTGTTTCCCTGTAAAACAAGTCTGCCGATAAAAAGGACAAAAGGGTTTCACGAGAAACTGTTTTTCTGGTAAACATTGAAGCTATGGCATTAACCGACTTTGATTTGGGCTATATTATGGGTCTGATGATTGGCGAAGGTTCGTTTACTGGTGATAAAGAACAACCAGCCTTGCAACTTCGTCTAAAAGAAGATGACCCCGAACCACTCAAACGTCTCAACCGCTTATTAGGTGGTAGTATTTACGGACCATATAACCATTCCGAGCGGCGCTACTATGTTTGGATGCTACGCGGTGCAGCCCTTTGGAAAGCCACAGAACTTTTTTATCAACATTTGCCCAATAGCCGAAAACGTAGACAGTTTCTCGAGTGGTGGCAAAAATATGCTCATAAATTACCGAAATTACCAAATGAACTGCAAACCCAAGAAGCTCGAGGAGAATCATGAATAAAACCGAACAACTCGAGCAGTTCCGAGGCACACAGCAACTCGAGCAGTACCGTGCCTTGGTCAAAGATTATTCTAAAGTGCTAGATTTAAGCTCACCAAAAATGCTAAACGAATTTGAAATTGGGATTGAACGCAGCCAGCCATTTATACAAGCCCTCGAGTCAAACGCCACAGTTTTAGATGTCGGAAGCGGTGCTGGGCTTCCAGCGATTCCAATTGCGATTATGCGCCCAGATATTCAAATCACCTTATGTGAAATTCGCAGTAAGCGAGCCGCATTTTTAGAAAGGGTGGTCTCGAGTCTGAAATTAACAAACAGCCGTGTTTATCAAGGGGATGTCCGAAAACTCGAACAAAAATACGATGTGGTTACAGCGCTATGGTTGGGAAGTTTAGAACAAATTTATAAACTGGTTGAGCCGAACTTAGCACAAAAATGGGAAATCATGACTCGTAAGGGTGGCACTGTTGAACAAGAATCCGAGGCTTTACAAAAACTGAATCCATTTATCCAAATAAAAACCACACAACTCGAGGATGGCGCGTATTTTGTTATCTTGAGCGGAGGGCAATAATGGCAGCTAAAATCATTAGTTTGGTCAATCAAAAAGGTGGTGTTGGCAAAACCACAACTGCCGTCAACTTAGCGGCGTATCTTGCCAGTCATGGACAGCGTATTCTGCTGATTGACCTAGACCCGCAAGCCAATGCCAGCAGTGGGCTTGGTATTCACAAAGCAGAAGTCGGTATTTACGACGTTTTGATGGGTGATGTGAGCTTGGAGAATGCTATTCAAAAAACCGAGCAAGAAAACTTGGCAGTTCTCCCTGCAACCCCAGACTTGGCAGGAGCAACTGTAGAACTAACCGACCATCCGAATAAATTAAAAAATGTCTTAACTCAACTCGAGAATTTTGATATTGTGCTGATAGACGCGCCACCTTCGCTTGGCGCACTGACCATAAACGCGCTGACTGCATCGAATGCGATTATTATCCCACTACAAGCCGAATACTATGCACTCGAGGGAATCGCTGGGATGCTTGACACCGTAGAACGAATCAAAGTCAGTCTCAATCCGCAACTAAAAACCTTGGGAATAGTGGTGACCATGTTTGATACACGCACCAATTTGGCACAACAAGTCGAACAGAATGTACGGCAACATTTTGGCGATTCGGTTTTTTGGAGTGTTATTCCCCGCAATGTTAAATTATCCGAAGCCCCTAGTTATGGGCAGACAATCAACAAATATGCGCCAATCTCGAGCGGCGCAGGGGCGTACAAAAGACTGGCTCAGGAGGTGATGCAGCGTGTCCAAAAGCTCTGAAAGACTCCCAATACCAATTGTAAAAGCCGCAAAAACAGGTGGTTTGGGCAGAGGACTAGATGCCCTGATTCCTAAAATCAGCGGCGAAGAAAAAAAAGAAATCATCAATTCACTGCCGATTAAACAACTCGAACCAAATCCCAAGCAACCACGTGGACATTTTGACGAAGCAGCCCTCGAAGAATTAACTGCCAGTATCCGCGAAAAAGGTGTTTTGCAACCGCTTTTGGTGCGACCACGCGGCAAACGTTTTGAAATCGTGGCAGGAGAACGTCGTTGGCGAGCAGCGGTGCGGGCTGGACTTGAGGAAGTACCAGTTGTGGTGCGCGAATTAACCGACCGTGAAACTTTAGAAATCGCCCTAATCGAAAATCTGCAACGTGAAGACTTAGGCGCACTCGAAGAAGCAAGGGCGTACAATCAACTTTTAGAACTCGGCACAACCCAAGATGAAGTAGCCAAAGCGGTTGGCAAAGCCCGCAGCACCATCACCAATGCCCTGCGATTACTGCAACTGACCAAGGACGCACAACTGGCACTCGAGGACGGCAGCATCAGTGCTGGTCATGCCCGAGCAATACTGGCACAACCCGCCGTAGACCGTGACTGGGCATTGGAACAAATTGTGGTTAGGGATTTAACTGTGCGCCAAGCTGAACTGCTGAAGCGCGAGCCACCGCCAGAAATCCTAGCCAAACAAGCTGCTCTCGAGAAACCTCGGGTACATCGGCAGTTGGAACTGGAACTAAGTCGAATCGCTGGAACAAAAGTTAAAATTGTCGGAGAGGACAAAGGAAAGTTAGAACTGTACTATCACAACCTAGAAGACTTAAATCGCATCCTCGAGATATTGGGTTACGAAGCGTAACAGCATAGGGTGAAAGGGGAAAAAGGTTAAAGGGGAAAAGTCGAAAACCCTTTAACCTTTTCACCTTTTGACCCTTTAACCTATTCTCTATGACTCTATTTGAACGAATCATCGCTCGAGAAATTCCAAGCACCATTGTTTTTGAAAACGAAGATTTTATTGCTTTTAAGGACATCAACCCAAAAGCCCCCGTGCATGTGCTGTGCGTACCAAAAAAAGTCTCAAGTCGGCTTGACGAACTCAGTGGTTTGGAAATGGGGGCGTTATTTGAAATAGCGACAAAAGTAGCTCGAGAAGGATGTGGGTTAAACGATTACCGTTTGGCGGTAAATCTTGGAGCAGGAGCAGGACAAATTATTTTCCATACCCACATTCACATTCTTGGGGGCTGGAAAGATTCGAGCGCCGAAGCCCACCATAACCAAATGGGTGAGAATTAAGCTGTGGTACACACAGTTTTTATAAAAATTCTCACATCCGCTTGAAGAAATGGATGTGAGAATTTTTCAATGAATCTTTTAGCCTTCTTCTGGCGGGTCGTTCGGAACTCGAGCGCCCGTTAGCCAGTAACCAAGTCTATCTGCTAGGTTTTCGATATGGTCGCCAATGCGCTGCAATGCCCGACCAACCCGTAATAATGCCAAGGCTTTGGTGATGGTACGCGGGTCTTCGAGCATGTATGTAACTAATTCGCGTTGGGTTTGCTCGTACAAGTCATCTATTTCTGAGTCCATCTCGGCTACGGCTCGAGCCACCGCCGCATCTTGTTCGGTAAAAGCCCTAGAAGCCAATTCGAGCATGGTTTTAAGTCTGGTCAGCATCAGACCAAAATTGACATAACGCTTTAAGGGTGGTTCGGCAGCCAATAAACGCCCGTCATCGGCAACATGAACCGCATAATCGCCAACCCGCTCGAGATCAGACAGACTTTTTAGGACAGCCGCCACCAAACGCAAATCCTTGGCAACTGGCTGATGCAGCGCAATCACCCGTAAGCACTCGCCTTCTATACGAACCTCGAGTTCATCCACGAGCCTGTCCATTTCATGAACTTGGGTGACGCTTTCGATTTTACCTTCGAGCAGCACACCGCCCGCCAAATTGAGTTGTTCACTGACTTGCGAAATCATTCTGATAAAATCGGCTCGCAGGGTTCTTAAATCTCGTTCTAGGGCTTCTCGCATGGTTTAACTCCTCAATTTGTACTTTTCTTGTGCCAGATAATACCAACAAAAAACGCAACTTATGCCGCCGTCACCGAAAAAACAAATTCGTTACCGCCCAAGTCTAGGCGGTGAGCGCCATGAACCTCTCCGCCCCACGCCCGAACAATACTCCGCACAATATACAAGCCCATGCCCGAGCCTCGAGACTGCATACTGCGGCGCTGAGCTTCAAACAGCACTTCGTAATTGGGCAAGACCGTCCCTTGGTCTACCACACCAATTTTCCAAAATAAATCGGCTCGAGTGGCAAAAATTCGGATTCGTCCGGGGTTTGGGGCATGACGGGCGGCATTTTCGACCAAATTCAGCAGCACCTGCACCAATTTGTCAGGGTCACAACGCACCAAAACATCCGAAAAACAGACCTCGAGAACCACATCACGGCGTAGTAATTCGGCATTGGTTAAACGCTGCACCCGTTCAACACATTCTAATAACAAAAAAGTTCGTTCGGCTTGTGGACGAAACCCAACTGTTAAATCCTCGACCAAACGCACCAAACGCTCAACTTCAACCAAGCCCATCTGCACAAAAGAAGCCCGCGTATCGGCAGGGGGTTCAAGCGCCAGCGCCTCGAGTAAACTCTTAATGGCTGCCACAGGGGTTCTGAATTCATGCGACAAGACCGCCATGACTTCACGCAATTCTGATTCACGTTGCCGAATAGCAGACACATCCTCGAGCAGCAAAGCATTCGGCACAGCTTTTGCGACAAAAGTACGTCCGTTCAGTTCAAGTTCTAAAATCCCACCATCAAAGACCAGTTTTTCTAAACGATGATTGCGAAAAATCTCTATCGGCAAACGGTTTTTAGCCCGTTCGTTGCTGGTCCCGAAAAGTTTTTCGGCTGCCAGATTCAGCCCAGAAACCCGACCAGCCTCGAGCATCACCACCGCAATCTCCAAGGCATTGAGCGCTGCGCTTTGGCTCATAAAGGCTCAGACCTCATGCGGTATCCCTTCCCGCGCACTGTTTCGAGATAGGCTGGCTCAGAAGGTTCATCGCCAAGATGCGCCCGCAATTGAGTGATGTGCTGATCCACAGTTCGTTCGCCGCCAATAAAGTCCACGCCCCAAACCTTATCAAGTAATTCTTGTCTCGAGTAGACCCGCCCGGGGTGTGCCGCCAAAAATGCCAATAAATCAAATTCGCGCCGTGTTAGATGCAGTTCTCGAGCCGCAAACAAGGCTTGCCCGGAATCTTGATTTAATTCAAGAACCCCGACCCGCAACGCTCCCCGAGGGCGTTCACCACTCGAGCGACGCAACAACGCCCGCACCCTTGCCGCCAGTTCAGCCGCACTAAAGGGTTTGGTCAGGTAATCGTCTGCCCCAGCATCTAAGCCCTCGACCCGATCCATTTCTGAAGCTCGAGCCGTCAACATCAGCACAGGTAAACTTGCAAACGAAGATTCTCGTAAACGCCTCAACCATGAAATCCCCGGTTCGTCTGGCAGCATCCAATCTAAAACCACCACATCCGAACCAGCCAAGTTATTCCAAGCCTCGAGCGCCGTCGAAAATGCTTTGACCAAGTACCCAGAACGCTCGAGATGAAAGCGCAAAGCCTCCCGAACCGAGATTTCATCCTCAACCAGCAATACAGTCACAGCCATTACCTTTAGATTCTGCGCCAAACGTCATGGTTTTGTCAGGTGTCCCCATGCACCGCTTGTTAGAAGAGCAGGGCGAACACGGGGGTTCGCCCCTACCTCACGCATTTTCGATGTCATGACTGTAGGGACAGGCGACCATGCCCGTCAGCGCGAATAGCCCGCTAGGTGCTGTTTTATGAGCAAGAAGGTGCGCGTTTATGGTCAAGACACCCCTGTGTCTGTCCTGTTACAATGATGAAATAGCATTCTTTCGGAAGCTTTACCGCTTGTCAGGTGTCCCCATGCACTGCTTGTCAGGTGTTTAGAAAACCTCACACACTTCTCGAGAAATCCGCATCACTTGGCAGCGCCAGCACAAAACGCACAATCAAATTGATACAGTCCTCAATATCCGAAATCTGCACCATTTCGTTTGGCGAGTGCATATAACGTATTGGAACACCCAAGGTTGCGCTTGGAGTCCCCTTGCCAAAGAGGGCGGTCGCATCGGCATCGGTGGCGGTTAATTTAGGATAAATCGAGACCGTGGTTTTAATCTGGTGCTTTTCGGCAACCTCGAGCAGCATGGCATTTAACTTAGGATTCATGACTGCACCGAGGGCAATGTTCACCCCACTGCCAAAAGGCACATCGCCAACTTCGGCTGAATCTACGCCAGGCTGATTGCTTTCAAAGGTCATGTCCACGGCAATGGCTAGTTTTGGCTCGAGTTGCTGGACGGCAAAACGCGCTCCAAAACTGCCAATCTCTTCTTGGCTGGTGGCAACTGCACAAACTTCGTGCAGACAATCCAACTGGCTTAAACGCCGCAACGCCTCGAGAACCACAAAACCACCGACTCGGTTATCGAGGGCTTTGGAAACCAATTTATCGCCTATTTGCAGCACAGGTTGCTCGAGAACTGCAACATCACCCAAGCGCACTTTTTGCTTTAATTCTTCTAAGGGTAAACCAAAATCAAGCCAAATATCCTCGATTTTCACAGCTTTAGAACTGTCGTCACCACTCATCAGATGGACTGGTTTACGACCCACAACCGCTAGTAAATCCCCGTCTTTTGCCAGAACCCGCATTCGCTGCCCCGGCAACACCTGCATGTCCCAACCACCAAGGGCTTTGACCCGCACAAAGCCTTTTTCGCCAATCTGCGAGACCATCAAACCAATTTCGTCCAAATGCCCGCAGAGCATCACTTTAAGACCACGCTCACGCCCAATTGTGGCATAGACATTGCCATGTGGGTCATGCAGCACACTGGCAAAATCTCTGGCGGCATCCGCCCAAACTGCTGCAACTCGAGATTCAAAACCACTCGGACCGGGAGTCTCGAGTAACGAATGTAACAAAGTCTGATTTTGCATGAAATACTGTACAACGAAAACCCAAAGCCGACGGCAAATAGCTTGTCACACCAACGCCACTGGTCAAACCCTCAGAATTTGTTACAATCGGGAAATGAAACTAGCCCTAAACATCCTGATTTTTGTGATTGCCTCGATTATTGGTTGCGTCATGATTCC
>JAYWHB010000233.1:0-4329 GCA_043777915.1 Deinococcales bacterium | reverse complement strand
TCGGGTATCGCTGGTCAAAATCAGTGTTTCTATAACTGTTTTAGAATTGGAAATGCGTCTTTGTCTACAACCGATTCGCAGGGCAAAACTTCAAGCCTTGTGGTTGGTGGCTCGAGGCGCTGGGTCTAGGTTAGAAATTGCGCGTCTGACAGGTATGAGTGTCAGTGCTTTAAGATTGTTAGTGACTCGGTTTAATGGGCTTGGAATGGATTGTTTAACCGATGCTCGTGTGGCTAATGCTCGTCCTCGAGTCGTGCCTGAAATTGTTTTGCCTGATTTTCTGCCTTTGAATGCCAAATCTGTGCAGCACTGGGTACTTAAAGAATATGGTTTGCAGATTAGTTTGAGTACAGCTTGGCGTTGGCTGCATCGTGCTGACACTCGGTAATTAGTTGTTGGATTGTGGTCCTTAAGGCTTGATGGATGACGGTGTTGATGCGGATTTGGGGCAGTTGGGCTTCGATTTGTAAGGCGTATGGTTCGGCACTGAATTTGCATTCTTGGCTGCTTTGTCCACGTAAAGGATGGGCTAGGTAGCGAGTGGCAAGCTCGAGTTGTTGCTGATGCAAGTAAATAGCAGCGTAACTTAGTAAACAATGGTGTAACAGCACTTCCGAACCGAGTTGTTGGGCTTGATGGGTGGCTTGTTCGGCTTGTTCTTTGGCAGCGCTAAGGAGTCCAAAATGCAAGTAGACTTCGCACAGGCAGTTGTGGCTGTTGACCATACCTCGAGCATCGCCTAGACGTTGACGTTCGGCTAAAGCGGTTTCGTGTAAGTGCAGGCTTTCTCGGCGGTCACCATGATCCCATTCGAGCGCGGCTAAATTGGCGGTGATTTGAGCAATGCCTTTGAGGTCACCAAGTGGTCGGCGCAGCATCAGGCTTTTTTGATACCCCTCTCGAGCCGCTTGAATTTGATGATTCATGTGGTCTATCACAGCGATGTTATTGATTAACTTGGCTACCGATAGGTTCATTCCCAATGGTTCTAAGTGTTTAATGGCTTCTTGATAACGGCTTCGTCCTAATTCAAGTTGCCCATGATGTACCGCCAAAGCACCGAGTAAATGAAGCGCTTTGGCGGTTAAGGCAAGGTTTTGGTTGCGCCGAGCGATTTGTAAGGCATCAAAAAAGAGGTGTTCTGCCCGTTCATTCTCGGTATTTTCGGAGGCAATATCACCCAAGTGCAACAAAACTCGAGCTTCACCGATTTGGTCACCCACCAGCACATGGGCTTCGAGTGCTTTTGTCCAACTCGGTAAACTCAAAATAAAGTCTCCTGCACTGTGTTGTGCTAGTGCCATGGCTTCTAATGTATGGCGGTGCAAATACAAGTTGGCGGCGGCTGCAAGGGTTGCCAATGCCTGATTGGAACGTCCCAAACGGGCTTCGCACCATCCTCGCACGGTTAAAATTGCGCTTTGTAAGGTTGCCGACATGGTGGTTTCTAATTGCATCATCCCTAAGCCGTTTAAGAATAGTTCTAATGGCTCGAGAATTTGCCAGTAGTACCAAATGGTTTTTTCTAAGTACACCCAATTGCCTTGTTCAAATCCTGCTTGCCAAGCAGTTTCTAATCCTTGCCAATGACTTTTGAGGTCGGTCCAAGTGTCTTGTTGCGGTTTAGATAATTGCTGGGCTAACCAAATTTCATAAAAATTCGTGAGATTCAAAACCGCCTTGGTTGAGCGTTTTGGTTGTAAGTATTGCCTGACCGATTCGTGCAGATGTAAAGAATGTAAGGGGCTTTGTTCTAACCAACCTTGCCAGTACAGTTGCTCGATGGTGTCCATATTTGCTTGGCTGACCGCTAAAATTACTTCGATTTGGGTATGATTGGGCAGTACCACCAAAGCCAACAACACATCTTGTTCGGTTTGGCTCAAAGCCACAAAACTCATCTCGAGTACCGAATTGATAACACTGTCTTGAAACTTATTTTGTAACACATAGCGCTGATGTAAACCTTGTAAATCGTATTTATGGGCGGCAGAACCAATAAATTCAAGTGCTAACGGTAAACCACGTACCGCTTGGCAAACCTCGAGCAGCCATTTTTCTTGTTCAACAATAAAATCTGGATTGGCTCGTTTCGCAAAGGCAAGTAGCAACTGGGCGGCGCTCGAGCGAATCAAGTCTGGTTGTATTTCTAAGCCTTGCAGTAAAATTTGTTCACCTTTTTGAAGTACAGCTTGACGACTGGTAATCCACCATTGCAAATTTGGAATGGTATCCACCCAAGTTTCTAGCAGTATTCGACTCTTCAGGCTTAAATGCTCGGCATTATCAAGTAAAATTTGTCCGCCTCGAGCTTCTAAAGCCGCAGGAATCGTCTCCTCGAGATGACTGCCTTGTAAACCCAGTGCCTGTGCAATTTGGGCTAAAAAAGAATCGGTTTCGATAACCTGATGCAGCGCCACCAGTAAATAATTCGTCTCTAAAAGGTGAAGCACTTCGTGAGCTAAACGGGTTTTGCCAGAACCAGCAAAGCCAATAATACTGATACAATTGGTTTTTTGAGCCAGTAAACTCAGGTAAGAAAGTTCGGCACTTCGACCTAAGAAACCAATGTTTGCAGAGGCAGCCGTTGTTTCAGCTAGTAAATCACGGGTTTTTTGACTCGGCAGGCACTGCAATTCATGCTCGAGTAGTAAAGCAAAACGCTTATACCAACGCTGTCCAAGGCTGTTCTTAGCGTGAATATGACACCAAGCCAGTGCCAATTGCAGATGTTCTTCTGAAAGTAAATCGCCTTCAAGTAAGGCTTCCCATAAACCACTGGCTTGGTCTGGTTCGGTATTTGGAACAACCCTTAAAACAGCTAAACTCCATGCCTCATAAACTTTACTGCGTTGTTGTTCACGCCAACTTAGCAATTGGTTGTTGTTGCTTTCAAATTGTCTTAGAAATTCATCTCGAGCCAAATCAAGAGCGGTTAAATCATCTTGGCGAGCCAGCGAAGCCCAAAAACCTTGCCAATCAGAACTGACATCCAAAAAGACCATTTCAGCCTCGAGTCGTAAAAAAGTCCCAAGTTCAGAAGCCTTAAATTTCAGTAAAGTCTGGCGTAAATTGGCTCTGGCTCGTGACTGCGAAGAATCCGACCAGAATAACTGACAAAGCGCATCCCGAGTAACACCATGTGGTGAACAAGCCAAAATCACGCACAGCCATGCCAATTGGTCAGCCGCCAAGGTTTTGGTTTTTCCGTGCCAACGCAGCGCGGGAATTCCGAAGACCTGTATCATACTCAAGTTTACCAAGTTTATTCGAGTTAAACTTATCGGGTGATTAAAGCCATTTTATTTGACCTTGACGAAACCCTGATTTTAGATGAGCCTGTGGTGCGACATGCTTTTTACGTCACGGCGCAAACTGTAACTCGAGATAAAGCCCAAGCCCTTGCCTTGGCTCATGCAGCCGAACGCCACGCCAAGCGCCTTTGGCTTGCGTTGCCGCCGCTCGCCCTCGAATACGCCAAACGCATTGGACACAGTGCGCTCGAGGGACTGTGGGCGGACTACAACCCGAACCTCGAGCCAGAGCGGTTACTTGAAAAAGCCATGTCTGAAATCAAAGTTGTGTGTTGGGCAGATGCACTCGAGGAAACCGACTTGGACGCTGATGCGGTAGAACTTTCTGAACGTTGGACTGCCTTGCGCTCGAGATACCCGCTTTATCCCGATGCCGATGAACTACTCTCGAGCTTATACGGTCAGTACAAACTTGGCATTGTCACCAATGGTATTGCTGGGTTGCAACGCAAAAAATGGCATGGTTCTGGACTCGAGACTTGGTTTGATGCGGTGGCTATTAGTGGCGAAGTCGGCATTGGTAAACCCGAAAAAGGTATTTTTGAATGGGTTGCCAACGAACTCGAGGTCAGTTTAGAAGAATGCGTCATGGTTGGCGATAACGCAGACCGAGATGTTCAAGGCGGAATCAATGCGGGTATGAAAACGGTCTGGCTTGACCGTGGCTTCAAACCCAAAACCGTGAGCGCTGACCTCGAGTGTAAAGAATTGATTCAGATTTTGCCTTGGCTCGAGCAATTGTAAAACAATAACCAAGGTGTGACCACCCAATCTTCAAACTGGTATTCATGAAAAGAATACTGATGTGTGCAGTGATTGCTTTTGGTGTGGTGGCTTGTTCAACCCAACCAAAACCCATAAATAACATCTTGGGTTTGCTCGAGGTACGAATCGAAGGCGGCGATGGGCAAACGGCTCGAGCCTCGGCGGGTTTTGTTGACCCTAGAACATTGGGCGGAAAACTTGGAACGCAAGCGCTGACAGCGTATCCGTATTACACCAATCCCAATTTAGT
>JAYWHB010000232.1:0-1510 GCA_043777915.1 Deinococcales bacterium | reverse complement strand
CATTGTTCGCCCAGTGCAAAACTTAAGGGCAGAGCAGCCATGCCTCCTGCCAGCATTTGAATTCCCGTCGAGGTTAAACCGCTTGGCATCTCGAGTTTGCGGCTAAGAATGCTACCAAATGACCAGAGCATTGGGGCGGCAAATTGGATCAAAATGGCGGGGTTACGGGCAAAGTTTCCATCCAGCGTTAAAATTGCCACGCCGATTACACCAATGCCCATGCCAACCCACTCGAGTTTGTGCGGGCGGTTGCCCCAGAGGGTACTCCACAGTCCAGCCCAGAGCGAGGTTGTGGCAATAATCGTGGCGGTTAGTCCGCTTGGTGCGCCTAGTTTTAAGGACAAGGTAGTTAAGCCGTTGCCGCCAATCACCAAGAATAACCCAATAATGGCAGCGTTACGGATTTGAATGGCGGGTGGTATTTTTGTGCCTCGAGCCAGTAAAATCCCCAGCATCAACAAGCCAGAAAAAATAAAGCGAATGGCGTTCAGTTGAAAACTGGCAAATCCACCTGTTTGCACCGCTTGGTGAATGCCTAAGTAAGTGCTGCCCCAAATAAAGTAAAGTGAGAGCAGTGCCAGAACAATAAGTAAGGTGTCTCGAGATTTAACGGCGGGTAGAGCAGTGGAATTCATACCTGACAATATATGAGCATTAAGCAGTTCGTCAATACATGATTGGGCGTATGTGTTAGAATCCGAATATGATTCAGTTAGACGAAGCCGACCGTGCCATCCTCAAAGAACTGCAACAAGACTGCCGACAAACTTACGCCGACATTGCCGCTAAGGTGAGTTTGAGTGCTGCAACTGTCCATGCCCGTGTCAAGAACCTCGAGAAACGCGGCATTATTAGCGGTTACGGCGCTCGAATCAATGCCCCAAGTGTGGGCTTAAGTACCCTCGCTTTTATTCAGCTTCGGCTCGAGAATAATTCTAATGGAATGGCGGTTGCCTCGAATTTTATTCAGTTGCCAGAAATCGAAGAATGTTACAGTGTCGCCGGAGATGTAGACGCAATCCTCAAAGTCCGCGCTGCCAACCCGCATGAACTCGAGATGCTCTTATACCGCATTAAACAAGTCCCCGGTGTGACCCGAACCAACACGCTCGTGACACTCTCAACGCTATTTGAGCATCAGCCGATAGAACCTTTGGTTTAATCTTCTTCGGGCGGTAAATGCTGGTATAAATCTGACAAGGTAAAACCAAACTCGAGAAACCACTCGAGCCGCTAAATTTCACGGCTCGAGGGTTAAGTTTTTACTCTGCCTCAGCAAAATAATCGGAATCCAATCGTTTAACCTCAATTGTTTGGGCTGTCGCCACACCCAAATTGTGGTCACTCATGAGTTCACTTAACTGAAGTCCATCTATGAGGACAATTTTGATGTTATTCACGGGATTTCGTGCATATTCAAGAGCCTCATTCGTAAAATTTGAAGTAGTAATAAAGACACCTTTACGCGCTCCATGACCAGCCAAAGCACCTACAAACTTTTGAATTTCTG
>JAYWHB010000231.1:0-4333 GCA_043777915.1 Deinococcales bacterium | reverse complement strand
AACCTTGGGCATTTGGTGTTTTTGCGATGCCACGACCCAAAGGCAGCACCACCCAAAGCCTCAGCAGTCCTAAGCAAGACCAAACCGTACTCGAGAACACGCGCACAAGCCAGCAAGTTCAAAATGCGACCCGAGAAATGGCAGTTCCACCAGCCTTAACCACCTATCTCGAGACCAAAAAGTATTACGCCGTCTCGAGCCTTTTTAGCCAGACCACAGAAGCGCCACACCCCAACATCCAAGCGCGTTTCTCGAGATGGAACGAATAAGAAGTTTAGGCACATATTTTTAGGGTCACACCACTGGATGCCTTCTCACAGGGCAGACACGGGGGTCTGCCCCTACGGAAATTCGTTTAACAATTCTAAAAGGATGTACTTATGACATTAAAAAACCGCAGTTCCAGCGCTCAGAATCTGGCTCGAGAAGCCCGTGAACGGAGCGAGAAAAACAACAACCGCAATAAGAAGAACTTGCCACAAGAAAGTTTTTGGTCTACCCATTTGGTCACAGGTCTGGTGATGCTGGCAATTGTACTAGGCAGCATTTTTGCCTTATGGAAACCATTTGCGCCGCGTACAGAATCGTTATCAATAACTCCTAAAACACCGATTACCGCCGCCGCTTTAACCAAGTTATTAGGCGAAACTGGAGCGATTACCAGTATTGAATCGGTCAAAGTCGAACCAAACGGTACTTCGTTTAGTGTCGTCAATGCCAACGCTAAAACACCGCTATCCACAGCAACTTGGAAAGCGATTGTCAATCCATTAAAAGCCAAGTTAAAGGATGCCAAAATAGAATATGTGGCGGAAGCCCCAGATATGCTCGAGTTGGGCTTAGATTTACGTGGTGGTTTGCGGGTGCTGCTCGAGGCGGACACCAGTAAAGTTTCTGGGTTTACCACCGAAGACTTAAACCAAGTTCGTAATGTGATTGAAAACCGTGTCAATCAAACCGGTGTAGCAGAACCTTTGGTACAAATTCAGGGGACAAAACGGATTGTGGTCGAGTTACCGGGCTTATCGCAAGCCGACCAAACCCGAGCTATTAGCTTGATTGGTAAAACCGCCAAACTCGAGTTTAAGCTCTTAAAACCAGAGGCTCAAGGTAAATCCGATGCAGATTTATTACCCACAGACCTCGAGCCAGCCCTGTTGACAGGAGAAGCGATTGCTCGAGCCGCCACCCAATTTGACCAATTTGGTCAACCAACCGTTTCTTTTGAACTTACGCCGTCTGGCGCTTCAGTTTTTTCAGATGTGACTGGAAAAAATGTGGGTAAACGCTTTGCGATTGTCCTTGACGGTGTTGTGCAAAGCGCTCCAAGTATCAATCAACGGATTGGCGCGAGTGGTCAGATTACTGGTAATTTCTCGCTCGAGGAAGCCAACGACCTTTCTTTGGTGTTGCGTTCAGGTGCGCTTCGTATCCCAGTCAATATCGTTGAAACCCGTGCAATTGGTCCTACGCTGGGCGCGGATGCAATTCGTCAGGGTTTAACGGCGGCTTTAATTGGTGTTGCTGCAATTTTTGTACTGGTTTATGCCTATTACGGTTTGTTTTTTGGGACAGTGGCGGCTTTAGGCTTGTTGTTCTCGGGCTTAGCGATTTTTGGAATGATGGCTGGGCTTGGTGCAGTGCTGACCTTGCCTGGTATCGCTGGTTTGGTGCTAACGATTGGTAGTGCGGTGGACGGAAACGTGATTAGCTTCGAGCGCATCAAAGAAGAAATGCGAGATGGGCTATCCTTAAAATCCGCGATTAAAGGTGGGTTTGGCAATAGCTTCTGGACGATTTTTGATGTTAATTTCTCGCATTTAATCTCGGCTGCGGCGCTTTATAATTATGCCACCGGACCGGTCAAAGGCTTTGCGGTCACGCTGGCAGTTGGTATTATTGCCAGTACCTTCTCTAACCTGTTTTTTAGCAAGTGGCTACTCGAGTTGATGGCACAACGCTTTAAGTTTAAGGCGCGTGACTGGTTTGCCACGCCTAAATTTGACTTTATGTCCTTAAGTAAATACATCACCACTGCCAGTGTTGCTCTTGCAATGCTTGGTTTGGTGGCAATGCTTCTTAAAGGCTTTATTTTTGGGGTAGATTTCACGGCTGGGACAAGCCTTCTGATTAAAGCACCACTGACTGTCACCTCCGAGCAAATGCGGCTTGCGGTTGGCGGTTCTGGTCTCGAGGGCGTAACCGAAGGCGGGATTGTGGTGGTCGAAAGCAATACTCCCGGCGAAGCCTTAAAGGATTTCACAGTGCGTACCCGTACTTTAGATAACGGTGCAACGGGCGGCAAAAACGAAGTCAAAGTGATTTCAGATGCGATTAGTAAAATCCAGAATGCCAAAGTAGACACTGTAGAAACCGTTGGTGCAGCCGTTGGTAACGAACTGACCACCAAGACGATTCTTGCGGTGCTGGTCGCGCTTGGCTTAACCATGATTTATGTGGCAGTGCGCTTTGACTGGGTACTTGGTGTTGGTAGTATTTTTGCCGTGGCACACGATGTCTTTATCTGTTTTGGCTTGTATGCCCTCTTGGGGCGTGAATTTACGATTACCACTGTGGCGGCTGTCCTGACCTTAATTGGGTACAGCCTAAACGACAGTATTATTGTTTCAGACCGTATCCGCGAAAACCTAAAAGTCATGCGCGGACAACCATACGCCGCGATTGTCAACACCAGCATCAATCAGACACTCTCGAGAACCCTGATGACCAGCATTGCCACAATGCTTCCATTGGTTGCACTTTTAATTCTGGGTGGTCCAGTGTTGCGTGACTTTAGTTTTATTTTGGTGATTGGTATTATTGTTGGAACGTACTCGAGTATTTATATTGTTGCACCAATGGCGGTTTTCTTTAAGGATTGGCAGGATAATCGTAAGAAGGCTTCTCGAGCCGCCGCTAAGGTTTAGGGGCTTTGGGGTCTGTAGTCGGCTTGCCCACATTAAGCACGAAAACACGGTAGGCAGAGCCTACCCGTAGTCATCAGTTTAAGAGCAAAACCCTTTCAGTACGCACAGAATCACAATCCGTCAGCCCCTCTCCCGACTCGCTTGAAGCTCGCCACCCTCCCCCAAAAACGCTTCGCTTGGGGAGGGTTTGGGGTTTGGGTCTTTGACTTTATTTATTCTTAAAAAGTGCTTCCAGAAAAGCATTATTGGGTTTTTACCAAAAAAACTAAAGCAAAAAATACCTCGAACAACCCTCTCCCGCGCTTTTTTGCGGGACGAGGGTAACGAGGCTAAGCGAGTTGGGAGAGGGTTGGAGCGCGGTATGGGCAATACATTTTGAGTATTATGTTTTTGTTGTTCTGCACTATAAAATCCCTTAAACTGATGCTTATGCACGGTAGGCAGAGCCTACCCTACAAAAAAGCAGAACTGGTTTTCAGTTCTGCTTTTTTGTACCTGACAATTGTCATCTCTAAGCCCTGACGACTTGCACTGCTCGAGACACACAAAAAATGGCAAACTACGTCTCGAGGTTAGGGCATGAATGCGATTGAATTAAAGAACATCAGTAAGCAATTTGGCAAAGTTAAAGCCTTAGACAATGTTAGTTTATTAGTGCAGCAAGGCGAAATAATTGCCCTGCTTGGACCAAACGGGGCGGGTAAAACCACGGCTATTTCGGTGATGCTTGGTTTACGCAGCCCCGATACCGGCTCAGCCAAGATTTTTGGGCTTGCGCCTCGAGACCGCGCCGCCCAATTGCGTTTTGGGGCAATGCTACAAAGTTCGGAATTACCCGCAAACTTAAAGTGCCAAGAGGTGCTAGAACTCTTTGCACGACAGTACAATAAACCTTTGACGGTCAAGGCTGCTTTGGCACTGGCTGGACTCGAGCAACAAGCCACGCAACTGAGTTCTGGTTTATCTGGTGGGCAGAAGAAACGTTTGTGCTTTGCGCTTGCCATGATTGGTAATCCAGATTTGCTATTTTTAGATGAACCCACCGCCGCGCTTGATGTCGAAGCCAGACGCACTTTTTGGGAACAGGTCAGTGGTTTAACTAAGGCTGGAAAAACAATTGTTCTCACCACCCATTATCTCGAGGAAGCCGATGCGCTTGCCAGCCGAATTGTGGTGATTAACCAAGGAAGAATTGTGGCAGATGGCACGCCAAATCAGATTAAAGCCAGAGTGGGTGGTAAAAAAGTGCAATTTAAGTTAGCCAACCCCGAAAACCTGTTACCGATAGCCAATACAAATCGTTGGAGTGTGGTTGGTGATCAAATCAGTTTTTTCACCCTCGAGCCAGAACGAATTTTAAGTCAGCTTTTTTTAGCCCAGCAACCAATCACCGATTTAAGTGTGGC
>JAYWHB010000230.1:0-1511 GCA_043777915.1 Deinococcales bacterium | reverse complement strand
CGAGCCGAAACATAACTCCATTTGGATAATTCGAGTGTGGTGTTTTTGTGTTGATGCGGGTATAAACCCATGATTGGTGTTCCGCTACTGGTCTCGAGTTGGTGAGTTGTTTCTACGCTTTGCCCAGCCCAATGCCATGAAACTTTAGAACCCGTGGGTATTGCCAAATGTTGGGCTAAAAAGGTTGTGGCTTTAAGTCGCAATTCTGGGTTTTGTTGGGCTTCTTCGGGCAGGGCAGCCAGTACCAAACGACCACCTGAAACAAATCGCTGGTTCTTAGAACCACGCCATTTTGCGCCCTGCGAAGTAAAAATGATGTAATCACGTCCAGCCACACGTAACCCAGTTGCATCACAAGCAAGCTCGATGCAGGGACGCGCCCAAATCTGGGGTGACTCGAGAAACGATAACTTCATTTCTTGATTAGCACTAAACCAAACAAAAGGTAAGCCTCGTCCAAAAGTAGAATGCAGCACTTGCTGGTCGTTCTTAAATTCACTGCGAACCACAAAATCACTGGCTGCATCCACTCGAGCATCTGCAAACCTTGTGTTCTCGAGACCAACGGTAATATGTGGCGCGAATGGCGTGGCAAAACCTTCTTCTCCTACTTCGAGCTTCGGGTAATTGAATGCCATGCCATTGGCGGTGGCTTGTAGGGCAAAAGGTTGTGCTACTAATGCCCCAGAAAACTTTTCCCACAAGAGCGAACCCCACCAAGCATTAGTCGGGTAAGGCGTACTAAAATTCTTGGTCTTAAACTCCGGGGCTGGCGGCGCTCGGAAATTGCCTTCACGCCACTGGGTCACCAATTGCGGCACTGGTTTTTGCAAGATAACTGGCTTGCGGTACACCAGTCGCCAAAAACTACGGGCTGGTACGGTAATTTCTTGAGATAATGCCAAACTTAAATCTGGCTTTTCGGCTTGCACCACAGCATCAGTAAAGCCTTTTATACCAATCAGTTCCCAACCGTTCAAATTGGTCTCGAGAAGTTGCGGGGCTGTACTGGTGTTGGTTGCCATGACCGTCAAACGATTTTCTTGTTGCGCTGCATGAAGCCATAAATTTGGATTGTTGGATTCCAACTTTACATTATTACCAATAAAATGCTTCAAGTGCCTAAACGCATAATAAGTGGCTCGTGGCACACCAGAAATATCGAGTGTGCCATGTCCGCCAATGCCCTGTAAAGCAAAATAAGCATTCAGGGTTGCCCCAGCGCTTGCCATCCGCAAAGTGGTTTCGGCAGCCCAAAGTCCCGCCAATTGATCGCCAATATGCCTGTTGCTTTCGGTGCGGTACGATAAACCATATTCGGTTAAGCCAAAACCAATTTGTTTTTGATATGCCAATGGGTTTTTTTCGGGGTCTTTCCAAAGTGCCATGTACTGTTCTCGTTCAGTGTCTACTCGAGCAATACTGGCACTTTGGAAAGACCCCGAAAAAAACCCATTGGCATATCAAAAACAAATTGGTTTTGGCTTAACCGAATATGGTTTATCGTACC
The DNA here is from genome assembly GCA_043777915.1 of Deinococcales bacterium. Lineage (GTDB taxonomy): Bacteria > Deinococcota > Deinococci > Deinococcales > JAAFIG01 > JAAFIG01. Next base: position 1 of record JAYWHB010000230.1, on the reverse strand, counting down.
G
>JAYWHB010000229.1:0-4335 GCA_043777915.1 Deinococcales bacterium | reverse complement strand
TGTATTTTTGAAGCGCGATTCTGGCTTGGCTTTCTGTTTTTTGGAAGTCAGGGAGCATGTGCTGATTTTATAACCCCCAATCCTGAGATGCACCCTCTGTAGCGTGGTAACACAGTTCAAAAAATGTACTTTTTGTTTGAATGTGAAGTTTTTCATACTGGGCGTATTTTCGTCCCCCACTCAAGGGTCTTTGCGATATACCCCCCAGTATGAGTAGAATAGCAAAACATGGTCAAAGTTATCGCCATCGGAGATGTCCACACAGATTGGGGCTTGCTTTACGGAGCGCTCAAAGCCTCATTTGCAATGGATGCTCACGGCAACCCCACCCCACCAGTCCTCGACGGACGCTACCGCGTGATTTTAATGGGTGACTTGGTTCATCCTAAAACCACTGTGCGCTATGAAGAACTAACAGGGCGTGAAGGGTATGATTTTCGCAACCCCGACCACTTAAAAAGTGCTTCTCGGGCGCAAACTCGAGAACTGTATAAGATTAAAGAATTTGTCGAAAAATCTGGCGGTAATGTCGAAATTATTCTGGGTAATCACGACGATGCCGCGCTCGAGCATAAGTTCTTACTGGGCAATGCAATGGGTGTGATTCATGCCGAATTTGACCCAAGCAAAGGCGGTACACCGCTCCCAGAAGACTTACAAGAATGGATAAAAAGTTTCCAGCGTTATATTCGCATCGAAGGTGTCCATTTTTCCCATGCAGGACCACTGCCGGGGATGATGTACTTCGATGACTTTTTTTACAACGACCGTGATAGTAAACATTGGTGGCACGAAAAACCATTTTATGTCAAAGACGCGGGTCATGCCTTTGGGGTCTACGGGCATACGGTCATGAAAGACGGGATTGTGCTTGATTTAGAAAGTGGTTTTGCGATGATTGATGCCCTCGAGAAACGCCAGTACCTCGAGATGTTAATAGATGACGAGGGGCAATTCAAAGCCCGTATCGCCAGTTTTTAAGTTTGGTATTCTTAAAAATACTGTGCAGCACAAATTCCTCCATTTCCCCTTTTAACCCTGCTTTTTTTCGTTAGAATGAACGGTGTGACGGAAGTCAAACCTCAAACAGTAGAAAAATTCTTTGGCGAATATGGCTGGAGCTTTGAAACCATTGGTGATGGTGTCTGGCGCACAGGTTTTAAGGGCGAAAATGGTTTTTTTACCATTTACATGCGCCTGACCGAAGCGTGGTTGTACATGACCATCTCGCCATTTGTGCCAGCCCCTGAACTCGAGAAAACCCGAGTCCATACCATGGAAGCAATGCTGCATTTTAACCGTGAAATGAACCTTGCAAAGTTTGTCCTCGATGAAGACGAAGATGTGACCTTAACCGTAGAATTACCAGTTTCAGCACTGCGTTACGAAGTCTTTGCCGAAGGGCTGACGGCGCTGGCGTACTATGCTGATGATATTTACCTTGATATGCTCGAGTTAGCTGAAGATGTCAATGCCGTCTCGAGGTTCAGGAGCTTAAGCGGTAAAACCAGTAAACCAATGGTGGCATGATGCTTCCGCAAAACATTCTGTCCATTCAAAGCTGGGTTGCCTATGGTCACGCGGGCAATGCGGCGGCGGTTTTTCCATTGCAACGCCTCGGTTTTGAAGTCTGGGCAGTCCATACGGTACAGTTTAGTAATCACACGGGATATGGCGCGTGGACTGGGCAGGTTTTTCCAAGTGAACAAACAAAGGCGCTTGTGCAGGGTATCGCTTGCTCGAGCCTAACTGAAATCAATTATGACCTGATTTGCCAACCGATGTTTACGGATTGATAATGCAACTCGAAAAAGCCGTGTTGATAGCTGGGCATAGCTTAGTGGCACTCCAAAATACCTCTCGAGTTGCGAGTTTTGAACAACAAGCTGGCATCTGGTGGTATCAAACCCAAGCCAACCTAAACGCCATGCTGACCAACACCGATTTCACACCACTCGAGGTTAGTGCAGCTGCTCGAGCATTGGGTCTGAAAAAATCTTTGTTGATTCATCAGTTCTTAAGTCCAGATGCGGATCAATTCGAGTTGATAAGTCGTTTTGCCAAATCGGGTTTTAACTTAAGTAACCGCCATTACTTGATGTCTCGAGCCATCACAGCCCAACCCGAGTTACCGCAGCAAACTTGGCAGGTCTTTCGAGCCGAAACCAGTGCTGATGAAACTCGAATCTCAAAGGCTGCCAAAGAAACCTTATTAAGCTCGGCACAGTTACCACCATCAACTTTGGGGGTGCGTTTGTACGCGGCTCAAGACTCAAGTCAAATTATTGCTTGGGCGCGAATTGCCCAATTGCAAACTCATACTGCTTGGTTGGATGATTTATTTACAAAAGCAGCTTGGCGTAAGCGAGGTGTGATGGCAAGCATTTTACAACGAATAGACCAAGATGCGTTACTGTTCGGAGCGCGAAATATGCTGTTATTTTCAGCGCAGCACAATCTCGAGTATCATCTTGGTCATGGTTATTCTATTGTGGCAGTAAAACTACGTTTTGCCGTACCAAATTGGTTTGATCGAATCAAGAGTAAGTTCAAGCAATTCTAGTCTCGAGATGAGCCGTTGCAGCCGCTTTCATGGTGTCCGCCACGAGGGTATACACAGCACCCCAAGCCTCGCGGACTTCGGCAGTAAACGCCTCGCCTAAACCTTTTTCCAGTGTCCAAAGCAGGGCAGTTCCAACCGTTTCATAATGGCTTTCGGTCACACCGTACCCTGCGTGACGCTGCCCCAGCATTTTTAGGGCAGGTAAGACCACATCGGGTTTGGTTAAGTTGGTCACAGCTACGCTAAGCATGGTCATGAGTTTCTTGCCTTGTTCGGTCATGTCACCATGAAACATGGCTTTGAGATTAGGGTCAAGTTCAAACAAGCGTGTGTAAAATAAGTCGGCTGCGACAACCGCAATGGGTTCGACTTGAGCGAATGAAGTTTGTACCAATTCAATTTGATGTGCGTTCATTTATTTAACCCCTTGGATTTTGCAACGAATTTGGAAGCTCGAGACGTGGTTTTTGAGTTCTATGCTGTTGACTTAGAAACTACCAGCACCAGCCACCAGCGCGGTGTAATTACCTTGGGTCTCGAGGCTGGGTTTGACATAGGTTTTTTTGAGAATGAATATGGTTTTCACTGTTTTTGCAGGGGCGATGGCTTTAACTTCGGTGGTTGGAACTTGAGTAATTTGTGACATGTTGCTCCTTTTGTACACTCGGAGTTTTGAATTCTCGAGCAATACAGATGGCGAAAGTTTAGGATTGCTGGCGTAGCCTGCACGTAGCCTGAATTTTTGTTGTTAGGCATGGGGTCGTGGCTCGAGTTGAACTATTTTTTGAGTAAGACACTGACAGAATTTGAACTTTGGTTGCCTGTGATAAAATCGAGTTTTCCATCAGTGTTAAAGTCGCCTGTGCTAACAACATTGGCGGTTTCGCCGGACGAATAATCTGTTTTGTTGCCAAAACTACCGTTACCTGAGCCAAGCAGTACACTGGAACTGCTTGTACCTAATTGTGCAGTGACTAAATCGAGTTTGTTATCGCCGTTAAAATCCCCTACTTTAATGTCCGTTAGATTTGTACTCGCCACAAAATCGGTTTTTGGACTGAAACTGCCATAACCAGTACCAAGCAGCACACTGATGGAACTAGAACCTTGATTGATCACAGCCAGATCGAGCTTACCGTCGGCGTTAAAATCTCCTGCGGTTAAGCCTAGTGGGTTTGTGCCGACAGAATAATTAGTTCTTGCGTCCAATGTTCCAGTGCCAGTGCCAAATAAAACACTGACTGTATTATTGTTGTAATTGGTCACAGCCAGATCAAGTTTACTATCGCCGTTAAAATCGCCTAGGGTTACATCTCGAGGACTTGAACCAACTTTATAATCGGTTTTCGTTGCAAATGCGCCAAAGGTATTGCCAAGCAGCACACTGACACTATCGCTGGAGCGATTAACGACCACCAAGTCAAGCGAACCATCGCCGTTCAAATCGCCGCTACTGATGGCTGTTGCGGCTAAACCCACAGCGTAATCAGTTTTATTTGGGAATACACCCTTTCCGTTACCAAACAAGACACTGATCGTGTTGGAATTCTGATTGATCACAGCAACATCGAGGTTGGTATCAGCATCAAAATCGCCTGAGGTCAATGCACCTGGATTTAAGCCCGTGCTTGAAGTTAAAGTTACCGGAAACGCTCCACTAGCCGAGTTTAGAAAGGTATTGACATTATTGCCATTTGGATTTGAACCCACGACATCAAGATAACCGTCTTTGTTAAAATCACCAGTGCTTAAACCAATAGGCGCACCAACTG
>JAYWHB010000228.1:0-4336 GCA_043777915.1 Deinococcales bacterium | reverse complement strand
TGGAGGCTGCCTCGAGTCCAACTGCCCCAGAACCGGCGCATAAATCCAGCAAGCTCGAACCCGCCCCAAAATGCACTTCGAGCAAGTCAAAAAGGCTTTTGCGGACTCGAGCCGGGGTAGGACGGGCGGTGCTAGGAATTTTTAGCGAACGCCCTTTGGCACTACCGCCAAGGATACGCAAGTCTGGCATTACACAGCCCGCTCGAGGGTTTCACGTATAAACTGATTCAAACTTTGGTTTTTTTGTGCAGCTTTAACAACTAATTTTGCATGGGTTTGAGGTTCGAGTCGGACATTAAACCGACCCGAAAATGGTTTATTTGGGTTTCGATTTAGTTTTTGGCAAGTCTCGAGGTAATCATCTATTGCTTCTTCAAAAGCAGTTTTCATTTCTGTAATTGAATCACCATGAAAACCAATCACATCAGTAATTCCGATCACTCGCCCAACTAAACACGCATCGTCTTGGCTGTACTGAATGAGTGCCGAATATCCTTTATACGTCATGGTTTCACCCCCGCAGCTTCTAAAAAATCTTTTGCCTCAAGAATTTGGTACAACTTAGCTTCTTTACTTGGATGTGGACGATGAAAAGTACCAATAACATTGTTTAGAACAAATCGGACTCGAGAACCACGTCCTTCTATAACTTCTGCACCCAAGGCAATGAATAATCCTTCGAGATCACGCCAGTCCAAAGTTCTCGGTGGGGGTATCGAAAAAAGTGCTTCAAGAATACGCTGATGACTGGAACGCACCCTCATATGGTACTACATTTTGGTATCAAGTCCAACTGACGTGTCCAAAAGTCTCGGCTCGAGATTGTCCAGTTCCAAAAATAACCACGGGGCAATTGATCAGTTCTTCGATTCGGGCAATGTAGTGCAGGACAGCCTTGGGCAGGTCTTCGCGGCGTTCAATCCCATCTAAACGACCCCAACCATCCATTTCTTCTAAAATGGCATTGCCGTTTTCGTCATGTTCAATGCCCAGTTTAATTTTGTCAAAACCACTTAAAAAATCAAGTTTGGTCAGGGCAATCCCATCAAAACCGTTGACATCCACCGCGTACTTCACCAGTTTGGTGTCAAACCAACCCATACGTCTTGGTCTGCCCGTAGTCGTACCGTACTCTGCACCCGGCGCGTCGCGCTCGCCACGCAGCCGATGCTCGAGTTCGCCAAAAACTTCGGTCGGAAATGGTCCATGCCCGACCCTCGAGGTAAAGGCTTTAGCAACCCCGAAGACCTTGTTGATGTGCTTGTGGTTCACGCCAGTACCGACCAGAATTCCGCCGACTGTCGGGTGGCTCGAGGTCACAAATGGGTATGTGCCGTAATTCAAATCAAGCAGGGTGGCTTGAGCGCCTTCAAATAACACATTCTGATTTTGACTTAGGGCTTGACGCAGCATCGAGCCAGTGTCTTTGATAAACGGCGCAAGGATGTCCCTTGCTTCGAGCATGTGCGGCATGGCGGCTTCAACATTTTTCCAGCCGACTTCGGCAGTGCTGTTGGGTTTGGCTTCGATTAAACGCTCGAGGCGTTCATGCAGAATACTGTCGGACAGTAAATCTCCTGCCCGAATACCGATGCGTCGAGCGCGGTCAGCATAAGCCGGTCCAATGCCGCGTCCGGTTGTGCCAACAAAATCGTTTTTACCATCCACATGCTTGTGGTGCGGCAGTACCAGATGGGCGCGGTCAGAAATATAAACTTCTGGGTTTAGCCCGTGATTTTTTAAGTACGCCAGTTCTTCCTTAAATTTGAATGGGTCTATCACCAAGCCGTCGCCAAGGACAATTTTTACACCCGGTCTGACCGCTCCAGCTGGGAACAGATTCAACTTAAAAACCACATCTGGCAACACAATCGTGTGTCCAGCATTCGCGCCACCAGAGTAACGCACCACAAAGTTCGCCTCTGGTGCTAAGAAATCCGTGACTTTTCCTTTTCCTTCATCGCCCCATTGAGCGCCGATGATTGCAATTCCTGGCATATTGACTCCTCAAAATCATAAAAAAACGGCGCGAAGCACCGTGAGGTAGTGTACCCTAAAATGCTTGGTAATTTTCAATCAAGGTTGGTATCACTTTCCCTCGAAAGGTCGGTATCACTCTTCCTCGAAAGTCGGTATCACTTTCCCTCGAGAACTTGGTATTCTCTTCATCGGCATGAACGAAGTTGGTTTGGCTTTAGAACACAATGATTTTGAAACAGCTTTTTCGCTGCTTCAAACGGCTTTGCAGCGTTCCCGTGACCCACGCCAGCAAGCTGCTTTGGCACTCGAGTTGGCTTCGGTCTATGCCTTATTTGGGGTCGGTGGAATGGAAGGTTTAGCCACCAGTCTCGAGCAAGCAGTTTTTTATAATCCAGAATTAAAGTCTGATGCCTTGTTTTTGGCACTAAACGCCAATCGTTTTGCTTTTACCTTTGAAGAGTTTCCAAGTTCCGATGAACCGCGTCTCAAAGCCATCCAAGCGGCTCGAGCCGTCGCCAATGGCAGCAGTGTGGCGCGGTTTTATGCGGGTAGTGCCTTAATTGCCCTTGGTGAGTCTGAACTTGGTTTAAGTGTTCTCGAGTCAGTCTCCGATTTACCTGTGTTTTTGCAATGGCGGGCGTGGTCTTGGCGCGGTGGAGCGTTAGAAGAACTTGGGCGTTGGCGCGATGCCAGCCTTGCCTATCATCATGCGGCGCAAGGGGCGAGTGGTTCTGATAAAGCTGCCCTGTTGCAAGATAAAGCTGCAATGCTGCTTGATTTAGAAGAACCGCACGAAGCCTTGATTGCCCTTGAGGAAAGCCACGCAGCCGTATTGGGCTTAGAAACTCCGCTTGATGCCGCCGCCCGTTTGCACCTTGAAGCCAGAGCGCACCTGATGCTCGAGAATCCGCGTTTAGCCAAGGAGCGCTCTGAGTTGGCGGTGCAACTCGAGACCAGTGTTGGCGAAGCCAGTTTTCCGGTGGCGCTCGTCATGGCGCAAAGTTTAGCCGCCTTAGAAGATTGGACTTTGGCAATTCCAGCCTTTGAAAAAGCCGTTACTTTGTCCGAAGAACCCGATAAGGGTTTTGCCCTGCATGAACTTGGTTTAGCCCAAATGGATGCGGGTTTACCCGATGAGTCGCGCCACAGTTTAAGCCGTGCCTTACTTGAACCGAGCTATCCACATAAAGCCGAGCTTCACGCCGACCTTGCCGAACTCGAGTATCGCCTTGGAGAATTTGACAATGCCGAACGCCAAGCCAGAATTGCCCTCGAGATGGATGCCATTGTTCCTGCCAGTTTATTACTGGCAAACATTGCCTACGAGTATTACCGACTAGACGACGCACTGGATCATTACGCTCGGGCTTTAGAACACGCCACCGAAGCCAGCCGTGATTGGGTGATTGCCAACCAGATGACCGCCGACACACTGGTACAACTTGGTTGGCGTTCCCCAGAAAGAATTCTGCACCATGCCAGTCTTGCCCTACCGCATTTGGATGCTGCCGACGAATGGGCAATTACTTTAGAAGGCTATATTGACAGAGCAAGGCAGTTAATTGCGCCAAGTGGCACAATCTCGAGAACCCTAAATTAAGCGCTTCAAAGGCTTGGTCAAAAAATCGGCACGCAGTGCAGCACAAAGTTCAAAAAACATCGGGTCGTGTTCTGGGTTTGTCCAAGCTGGCGATTGCACCAATAAAATCATTTTAATGTCTTTAAGCTCGAGTTGTGCCAAAGCAGTGCGCTCGAGCTTGATGTTGGCTGTAAATCTCGAGCCAAGTTCGGTTTGGGTTCGTGTCAGGTCATAGCCTTCTGTAACACGAACATGTTCATGCCAAGTTGGATAAACACAAGTGTAATTTTGGATTAACCCGTTCTCGAGCGCCAGTCCAGCCCAGTTTCCAGCCCGAACCCGTTTTGGGTCGCCGCTTGAACTGAATAAATCGTGGTGTGAATCTAGGTTTGTCACACTCGAGCAATCTAAATTCTCGAGTACACCGTAAGCATCAGCGTGGCTTAGGGTCGCAAGGGTTTTGATACCCGTGAATTGCAGCAACCAGCGCCAATCCTCGAGCAGTGGGAAGTCGGTGCTGAGATTGCCATTGCGTTTTTTGGCTCGTTCAAACCAAGCCTCAGTGCGGTCATATTCTGTATCTTTTGAACCCCAGATAGGTGCGTCAAAGACATGTTCAAGACATCCAGAAAAAAAATCCCAGTCTACCGAAAGCAGCACCACGCCATGATACTGCGTATTTGCGGGTTGACAAAACTGCCCTAACTGTATATACTCAGTATATTGGTATGCACAGCAACTTTCTTATTTCCCAAACCGATGGTCGCCCAATGTACC
>JAYWHB010000227.1:0-1514 GCA_043777915.1 Deinococcales bacterium | reverse complement strand
GAATAAACATAATCACTTGACGTAGTGTGTTGACCATTGTACCTTGGACAAAACCAATACCCCGAATGTTTTTGACTTTCTCGAGTTCAAGTCCAAGAATCTTTTGGGTGTTCCTATTTAAGCGCGTAATTTCTTGCCCTGTTAAACCAAGGCTTTTGACCAATTCGATGTTGCGTAGACTCTCGGTGGTTGACCCAGCCAGAGCCGTGGTTTTTGCGACAATGGTTTTTTGGATAATTTTTAGCCGTTGACTGAGTGCATTGGTGGCAAACACCATCAAGGCAGCCCCAAGCGCATAGGCAATCGGTAAGCTCCAATGCACAAAAAGTGCGGCATAAACGAATACAAAGACCACCGCGATAATCACACCAAAAAGCACATTGATTGCGTAATTAAGAAATTTTTCAACATCCGAGCGAACTTTGGTCAGGATAGACAGGGTTTCGCCACTGCGTTGGTCTTCAAAATCTTGGTACGGGAGTTTCATGGCGTGTTGCAAGCCATCCGAGAAGACCTGAGCGCCAAATTTTTGCACAATCACGTTCAAATAATAATCTTGGAAATTCTTGGCAATGCGGCTGACCATGGCGACACCGACACTCGCCCCCAATAAAGTCAGCACGGTTGGCAAAAAGGCAGCCCAATCAAGCGGTTTGGTCTCTTGGTTAAAAGCCAATTTGACCAATTGCCCAGTGATAATCGGGTCAAGCAAAGAAAAACCAGTATTGGTCGCCGCCAGTAAAAGCGTGATGATGACTAGGTTACGATGCGGTTTTAAGTAAGTCAGCAGTATTTTCACAAGTTATTCCTTTATATCTGCACTCGAGACTCGAGTTGAACAAGCGACCAAGAATTATACGCCCTGTACAAAAAACACTTGGCATTTTAGACAACGCAAAAAAGAGGAGGGAAATAATCCCCCCTTAAAGTATTGAGCTTAGGAAAGTATTATTTTTTGCCGCGCTCGACAGCATCTAAAATACACTTCATGGCATCTTCTTTGGAACGCCAACCTTCTGAGGTTACGGTTTTGCCTTCTAAGGTTTTGTACTCGAGAAAAAAATGTTCGATTTCGGCTAGACGGTGCGAACGTACATCGGTCAGGGTTTGCAGGTCATCCCAACGTGGGTCGTCGGCTGGCACAGCCAGAACCTTCTCGTCGCGCCCTTTATCATCGGACATCTCGAGCATTCCAAGCACACGGCATTCGACCAGCACACCGGGTAAGAACGGATGGGTGGAGAGAATTAAGGCATCCAAAGGGTCGCCGTCGCCGCCAAGGGTACTGGGGATAAAACCATAATCACCGGGGTACTGCATGGCAGCGTACAAAACCCGATCAAGTTTAATCACCCCAAGTTCTTTGTCGTACTCGTACTTATTGGCACTGCCCCTTGGCACTTCAATCACGACATTGATCACTTCGGGAAGGTTTGGACCGGCTGGAAGATGATAAAGATTGCTCACGGCAAAAAATGTATCACGCTACTTTTGAATCAGATGAGATTTTAAGA
>JAYWHB010000226.1:0-1516 GCA_043777915.1 Deinococcales bacterium | reverse complement strand
CACTGCTAGAAAGCCGCTCAGACACACCAAAAATCCTTGTTGATATTGTAATGCAAAGTTTGCAAAAAGACCCCAGTAACCGCCCAAACAGCATGAGCCAAATAGTTGCCAGTCTCGAGACGCTGCTTTCTAGCAGTGGCGAACGAATGCTCTCGAGCAGTCAAAATGCCAGTGTTTCCTTATCCCCACAACCAGAAAAAACCATCCAAAAAACAGCACCAAACCATTCCGAATCTTTACTCTTTGAAAACCCCTCGAGTTGGGATACTGCCCTTAAGACTTCTAAAATCATAGACACCACAACTGACAATGATAGTGTCACCATCAGCATTCCCCGCCGCCGTTTTCCGTGGTTGTTATCCATTCCAATTCTAGCCAGTATTGTTGTTGCCGCATGGTTTTTTGTGCCACGCACACCGCCAGAAAACAATTGTGAACCCCTAAACACAACAGGTGCAATGCTGGACTCTGCGATTAAATGGGCAGCCCCACTTATTCCACTCGAGAATTGCGGTTCATTTGGTTATGGACAAGGCAGCGCCACCAGCGAATATACAGATGCCCAAAATGTCAAACGCCAAGTGCTTGCTTTACTACCCGGCACGGTACTGGTCGCCGATAACGTGCAGTACCCGCAAACGCAATCCATGCGAACCATGATTGGCTTAAAAGGCAATGCCACACAAAACACCAGCTACCAAGGCAGTGGCAACCAATACCAAGTTGGTAAAGGCAAACTCTTCACCGCCCTCTACCCCTCGAGCTTAGAAGCCAATATATCTGGGCAAGCTATTATTCTAAATAACCAAGACTTGAGCAGTACACATTTAGCCCTGAATGTGTACCAAGTAGACGAAGTAGATACCGACATCCAACGCCTTGATGTTACGACTTCTGACGAACACACCCAAAACTTTGTCGGCGCATTGTTTGGCGGTAAAACCGCCGTTTTTCTGGGGATTGGCGCAAATGCCAACGCCAACACCTTTAATGTCAATGTCCCGCTTGGCATTACCCGATATATTATTACGGGTTTAACCCCCGGAAAAAGTTACGACATGGGCTTTGAACCAGACCGAGGTTGGAATTACATCACCTTGAAAACTGGAAAGTCTGGCACGGTCAACAGCGCTGGAATACTTGTTTTAGGCGAGGGTTTACAGCGCTTGAAACGATAAAAGCTGCTCGTACAAGACTTGGGTTTGGGCATCAAACGCCATAAAAATTACTGATTTGAGACTTGAGGGCTGACTGCTCGAGTATCATGCTAAAAGCAAAAGCCTCCAGTACACATAGAATCACAAGCAGTCAACCCCTCACCCGACTCGCTTGAAGCTCGTCACCCTCCCCCAAATACGCTTCGCTAGGGGGAGGGTTTTGGATTCGGGTAGTGTTTAGTGTTTCCTTGAAAAGTGCTTTTAGGACAATACTTTTTGGTGTTCCCCCAAATTTGATTAGCAAAACAAACCGAACAACCCTCTCCCGCGCTTTTTGGCGGGATGAGGGTAACGAGCCT
>JAYWHB010000225.1:0-12328 GCA_043777915.1 Deinococcales bacterium | reverse complement strand
GTCTTCACTGAGCTTAAATTCGGGGGCTGGTCGTGACATATTTTAGTCTAACCGATAAAAAGAGATCACTTACTCTCTTCGCGTTATTGGTACTAGATGAACGAGTTTGCATCACTAAACGAGATAATCTTGTGACTGTTCCTATCATTCTCGAGAATGGTGAAAAAGTAAATTACGAAGTATATTTTAAGGTTTTCAAAGCAGGGAATAAATTATTCCTAGAAGTCGAAAGTGCTTATGTACGTGAACCAACTTGGACGAATAAACCCGATATAGACTTAAAAATGGGCTTTGGACTCATTCTCAAACGAATTCAAACTGGTACACCACTGCGTGGAAAACGCAAATAAGAAATGCTCCAAACTTGGAGCATTTCTGAAACTTATCTTGACCGCTTACACTGCTTAAGCAATGCGTTTCAGGCTGGCTGAAACCCGTCTGGGTGGGTACTGAAGCGATTCGAGGTTGTACCTCGTCTTAGACCCGCACTTCAGCAAGAAAATAGTACACCAAAGAGAATTATCTGTAAAGAGTGGGAACTGCGCCATTTCTCGTATGCGTCTGCCCTCGAGTCAAGGTATGCTTACCGCATGACTTTTAGACTTGTGGAATTATCTGGCACGCCATTCGAGCAGGGCTTAGCCCACGGCGAGGCACTAAAAGATTTAATCGAGCATAATGTTGAATTGTATTTTTACCGCTTTGAAAAAGAAGCCAAATTAACTCGAGAACAAACCCTTTCGATGGCAGCAAAAGTAGCACGGCATTTTGAGAAGTTCTCGCCCGCTTTTTCTGAGGGGATGCGCGGGATTTCGCAGAGTTCTGGGCGTAATTTTTTTGAAATTGCCGCCTTAAATGCACGCTACGAAATTCTGTATTATCAGTACGGCACGGTTGGTCTCGAGAAGAACGGTTTGACAAGGGTCACTGCTTCGCCAGAGCATCGCCGTCCAGATGGTTGTACCCTGTTTGCGGCATTGCCAGAAGCCACCGCAAGTGGGCAATTAACAATGGGTCAAAATTGGGATTGGATTGAAAATGTCAAAGGGGCGTTATTGCGTACCAAGCACCACGACGGACTCGAGACGCTTGGGTTTACCGAAGCTGGAATTTTTGCCCCAAAACTGGGTTTGAACAGTGCTGGATTAGGTTTGTGCATTTCGGGGCTGACCAGTATGGACGATGATTGGTCTCGGCAAGCCCGTCCGACCCATGCACGCTGCTGGGAAATTCTGCGCTCAACTTCACTCGAGCAGGCAAAAAGCGTCATAGACGATGGTACAAAAGCCTGTAGTACCAATTTCATGGTCGCACTGTCCCCAGACCAAGCCATTGATTTTGAAACCGCCCCACATGGGATTCGCATGGTCAGTTGCTCTTCGGGCAGCATGGCGCACACCAATCATTTCCTAGACCCGCAAAGTCTAAACATCATCGAGCCACCATCCGAACGCCGTCCGCACAGTTATCACCGCCAAAAACGCATGACCGAACTGCTTCAAGAGCGCCGACCATTAAAACTCGAGGATTTTAAGGAATTCCTAGCCGACCGCGACGACGACCCAGACGGTATTTGCCGTTACCCAAACTTAGAAGAACCCGTTGAAGACCGAGTTGCCACAATTTGCGGTGTGATTATGAACCTCGAGACCCGAACCATGTGGGTTGCAGATGGTCAACCAGACGTTGCTCCGTTTACGGAGTACAAACTGTGATTACCTTAGAAGATGTGCAAATGGCAGCCTCGAGAATCAAAGGTTTTGCAAGGCACACACCGCTTTTACCCCTCGAGAACAGAATTTGGTTAAAACCCGAAAATCTGCAAGTGACTGGAAGTTTTAAGTTTCGCGGCGCATACAACGCCATCTCGAGTTTGTCTCCTGAAATCAGGGTAAAGGGTGTCGTCGCCGACTCGAGCGGAAATCATGCCCAAGGGGTGGCGGCAGCAGCCTTTATGCACGGCATTCTAAGCACGATTGTGATTCCACACAACGCCCCACAAATCAAAGTAGACCGAACGGCGGCTTGGGGCGCAGAGATTGTGCGCTGTCCCAATGCCTCGGACGAACGTATGAAAGTTGCTATGGACATTCGGGATACAAAAGGTCTCGAGTATATTGCTCCGTTCGATGATGCCCGAATGATTGCCGGACAAGGCACAATCGGACTCGAGATTCTAGCTGACTTAACCGATGTGGATACCGTTTTGGTCTGTGTTGGCGGCGGCGGCTTACTAGCGGGAATTGCGACCAGCATCAAAGCCTTATCGCCTAAAACCCGTGTGATTGGGGTAGAACCAGAACTCGCCGCCGATGCCAGAGAAAGTTTTTATGCTAAAGAACGCCGTTCATGGGATGCCAGCCTTGTGACCCGAACTATTTGTGATGGGGTGCGAACCCAAGGGATTGGGGTACTGAATTTTGAAATTATCAGTAGGCTGGTAGATGACATTATTACCGTCTCCGAAGAAGCAGTTTTTGAAGCCATGAAGCACCTCTTTCTCGAGACCAAATTAGCCGTTGAGCCAACAGGCGCACTGACCACCGCCGCAATTCGTAGCCATGCCTTTAAGCCAACTGGCAAAACAGTTTGTATCGTCTCGGGTGGAAATTACGACCCAAGTTTACTGATTCAAGTGTTAGCATAAATCTATGAATCGCTGGTTTTTATTTTTACTTTGCATGGCTTTGGTCTCCTGCCAATTAAATCAATCGCCAAAAAAATCATTGGGTAAGCTCGAGTTACCAATCTCGAATCTTTTGTCGGCTTCGGCAGTGTTGCCCGATTCTGCCCTGAGTTTTGTACCTTTGGCAGCCGTGGCGGTCTGTGATGATATGACCAAGGGCTTACGCTATTTGCGGCGTAGTTTCAGGTTTACCAACAACACCAACACAACCCTTAACAATGTGCTGCTTCATGCCTATTTTAAGAGCGGAAATGCCAATGGTACAGCCCTTAAAGCCATTGTTGATTTTGGTGGAGCAAGCACACCCAACCCTCGAGCCATCGTGCCAAGTCATGGCATGGATTGTAATGCAGGCACAGTGGATTCAACATCAGCCGATTTACAACTTTTTAATCAAAGCGAAATCAATACTCGAGTCAGCGAAGCTGGAACTGCCCTTGGTGCAAGCGAATACCCGCTTGGTTTTGGTTTTCTGATGCAGCAACGAATTAGCGACACCAACTCGGACAGCAACCCAAGAACGATTGCCCCGAACGAAACCGCTACGGTTACGGTTGCCCTGAGTGTGCCAAACGATACTTCTGGTACATATGGTTTTAGCATGACTTTTTTACTGACAGAAGGTCGAGTAAATGAATTAACCCAGAGTCTCGAGGAACAGATTGCGGGGACAGTCGCGGGTTTAAGTGCTGTGCCGAGCGGAACTCGTAAAGTCACCATGCTTGGTGGGCAGGCTTGTGGCAATACCAGTGCTAACCTCAAATTTGTGCATGACCTCCGCACTGCTGGAAAACTTGGTGGCACTGGCTCAGATGCGGTTAGCACCCAATTGACCGTACCAGCCGTCACCACAACAGTTTCTGGGGTGAACGATTTGGTCAATGCTATAGGCAATGCTGCCCAAGGTGATGGCATTTGTTTTGACATAAGTATCGGAGTTGGCAGCCCTGTGGTGGTGAATAAGTCAATTGGCTTATATGGTGGGGCGAATGTGTCACTCACTGGAAGTTTTGTCTCTCGGGTTCTCGAGACTACAGGCACTGGAAAAAATGTGGTGCTGGGCGGTTTTACGATTCAAGATGGCAGACTGACGCACAACGGTTCTAACCTTGGTGGGGCTGGGATATTGGTGGACACCACAACCCGTTTGATTGGCATGAAAGTGATTTCAAACCAAGTCAAAGGAGCTTCGGCAGTCATTGGCTTACCAGCATCGTTTTTGCTGGCTCGAGGTGGTGGGATTTTTAGTACCACTAATGGAGTTTTAAGCCTTGAGCATAGCCAAGTCAGCAACAATTTTGCAGGGGGGTCAAATGGGGCAAACGGAATACCGATGCTCGCTGGTCAAAACGGAGGTCATGCTTACGGAGCAGGCATATACAGTGCTGCCACCTCGAGCAGTGCCTTAAAGGTTGTAGCTTCTGAAATCAGGAATAATATAGCGCAAGGTGGCTTTGGAGGTCGGGGCGCAGATTCGGTCGGTTCGCCGACTACTTGCGCTACGCCTCCAACTAACGGGGGTAACGGCGGCGATGCAACTGGTGGCGGGGTTTACTCTTTGGCGACTGGCAGCACGATTTTTTCTGCCAGTAACAATACTGTATTACTGGGTGTGCTTGGTCAATTTGGAGTGCCAATTGGTGTTTGCCCACCAGCCCAAATGGGTAACATGGGCGTTGCCACCAACGCCAATGTCTACCCCTAAATTACCTCGAGTCGCATAGATTGATACAACTGGTCATTGGATTTTGGGTCTGGATTCCAATTTGAATTTTTGGTCAAACCACCTTTTAACTTAATCCAGAGCAGATTATTGCCACGGTCAAAGTAGTAGGTTTTACCGCTTGTATCGGCTTCGACTGCTGCTAGATTTGCCCCATTGGTGCTGATGTTGCGTGTTTCTGCCCCGTTCTCGAGGCTGATGCTAGGGTTTTTTGTGCCATCAAACTGCACCGCAAACAAGACCGAATCAGTGATACTCAAAAAATTATCTACTGTGGATTCAAAACGGGTTGGGATTTCATAACCCGCGCCACTTCGTTTGGGAAAGCGCAAAATAAACCGCCCATCTTTGATGGCAGCAAAATGACGCATATTGCCAAGTTTTGGGGCGGTGTTGCCATCGCCAACGCTCCAAGTATCCAGTGTTGCGCTATTTGTACCGACTCGAGACACCTCGAGCGGATGCTTAAAGCCGTAACGGTCGGTGTCAAAATTGGTCACAAAATCACCAATTCCGTAGTACGAACCGACACAACTCGCGCCGTTTTTACCTGCTGGTGCAACTTGGGTACAGCTTGTGCCACTGGTAAAAAATGGTTGGTCATAAACCCAATAATTGCCAGCCTTACCCCAATAGCCATTGTAATCCCAGAGCGCCCCTGCCAAAGTCCAGTTTTCTTGGATAAATGGTTTGACCCGTCGCCCCGGGTGAGCATTGATTAACTTATTGTCTGGGTTGCGTTTTAAGCCCTTATCTACAGGAGTAATGTAATAATCGGCGGTCATAAATACACCACTGGGATTATTTTCTGTGCCTTCGGCAAATGGAAACTCGAGGATAACGTTTTGGGTCATGTCAAAAGTGCTGTGGTAACTGGCTAATGCCGCCAAAGGTTGCTGACTGACTCGAGGCACGGCGTTGTTCAGGCTTGTTCCAACCATCAGACTGCGGGCAATTAAACCATCTTCGCCAGCCCCAGCAAACCAGCCGCCTTGATGGTCTGCCGAAACCCATTCGATAAAATTTGGGTAACTGTTGCGGTTCCAAATCCCGCCGCCACCGCCCCAGTACGAAC
Source organism: Deinococcales bacterium (assembly GCA_043777915.1). GTDB lineage: Bacteria > Deinococcota > Deinococci > Deinococcales > JAAFIG01 > JAAFIG01. The sequence continues at coordinate 6,844 of JAYWHB010000225.1, read as the reverse complement.
CAGTTTTGTAGGTGGTGACTCGAGCCAAGGTAAAGCGTTCCCATTTGCTAAATTCATAGCCCCAATCTTTACCGTTTTGCATTGGAATGTACTTTGCGCCTTCGGTTTCACCACTGACATTGCCAGAACTATCCCGTGCATCGGTTGGGGCAGCATCTATAAATACACCATTGTCTTGAATGCTGTGGGCGACGTTATTTTCAAAAATCCCAAATGGCATTCGTTCAGGGCGAGCACCAACGATTTGCCCTTGGTCGTTGGTGTACGGGTTCAGCTTGACTTTGTTATTGACCCCAATCGGGGCTTTTGGAAAAGCCAGCCAGTACCCATGTCCGACAATATCGGCAGCGACATTACCACGCAGCGTATTGTCTGGATTGACAATCCAAAATCCAGAACTTGTGCCACCAAATGCCTCACCGATTTCGTGTTTTAGGAGGGCTTGAGTTTTCTTGGGTTCGCGCACCTTTAGTACCAAATTATTCTCGATTACGTTGCGGCGTTCCACTGCATCCTCGAGAAAAATGGCATGACCTTTAATGTCATAGCAAATATTGTTCTGAATTTTTACGCCGTTTGTACCGTGAATCACCACACAGCGCTGTGCCGAATTCCAAATACTCGAGAATTTTAGGCTGCTGCTCGAGTCGGGTAGTTCTTGACCTGTGGCATCGTAACTCTGATTGTGAAAATGGACTGGGTATCGACCAAATTTGCCCGCCTGTCCTACGCGGCGCAGTTCCACCCCCTCAAGCGTGGCGCTTGACTCTGCCCCCATGACCATGACGTGAGCGCCAAAACCCTGTTCTTTCCATAAGGTATCATCGGTGCTTTCAATGATGATGTTGCGGCTTAAATTGCCGACTTCGGCACGTTCATCCAGCACGGTTGGAATGGTTGTTCCGCCAGTATCCCGTCCGCTTGTGCTTGGTAAGCTAATCGCCCCTTGGCTTAGACTCATGCCGTTTTCGCCTGCATACTGCAATTTGCCCCAACGCGCACCACGTAAAGCTGTTTTTAATGCCAAACTTGAGCCGCTTGTACTTTGCACCTCGAGCAATTCGGTCTCTGGGGATTTTTGAAAATTGCCATCGTTGTAAAAATCGGTCGGAGCAATCACAATCTGGTCGTCAGCTTTCCAACCCGTGTTCTCGAGCAGTGATAAATTGCTTGTTCCAGCTGTTGCATGGTCTGAAAGTTTTGTCCATGCCAGACTGGGTTTAGCCCCAATCAACTCGAGTTTACCACCCATCACCAGAATGCCTCGAGAACCCATGTTTGAGATGTTTTCGTTGTTCGTACCTTTTAAGCTGATAATCGCCTTGCTCGAGAACGGTTTTAAGGCGCTCCCAGCCCTAAAAATTCCACGCACCACAATATAATCGGTTTGCAATTTAAGGGCTGTGTCTTTTAGCTCGAGTGTGCCAAGCACCGTAATGTTTTTAACGGTTGCATCCATGTCTAGGATAATTCGCTTTCCAACGGGAATCACCACTTCGCTACCCGCAATTGGGATTGCTCCACCCCAAGTAGCAGCCTCAGACCAAAGCGAAGCAGCCGTTGTATCGGGGTTTGGTGGAGTTATGTCAGTATCGTTTTTGTTCTGGCAGCCCACAAAGGTCATGGCACTCAGTCCAAGAGATAATAAAATACGCTTCATAAAGAGAGTTTAACGGCTTAAGTGAATTAGAGATATAAAAAACCGCATTTGACTAAGCAGATGGCGTACCCCACATCTAAGCCAAACCAGTCATGTACCAGCCCCACCGACTCGAGTACACTTTTTGCATCACGTGCTGTGGCTTGGGGTTCTGTATGCCCCGCCGATGCAAAAAGCCCTGCTTAATTTGCATATCGCACAAAGATAAACGGTGTAGCTCAGATGGTAGAGAGCGACTGCTTTGCAAGCAGGATGTCGTGGGTTCAAATCCCATCACCAAAAAAAGATTGGCGGATACTGGATAAACGCACTTGACTCAAAATCAAGCGCCCATTGCGGGCAAGCAGGTTCAAATCCTGCATCTTTTTTCGATTTTAGCTCACTTGGTTAGAGCATCGGTCTTCTAAACCGAAGGTTATGGGTTCGATTCCCATAAATCACTTTCCTTGAAACGGAAAAATTATGCAACACCAAGCACCACCTGTTTTGTCTCGAGTTGCTTTCAGGCAACCAAGGGGAAACCCAAAGTAAAGCCCCAAGCCTCGAGTCTCACGTCGGCACAAAGCACCGATTCGCCCACCAGAAATGCCATCTTGAGTAGAACATTTGCTCAAGCCGCTTTCCACCCAGCGAACACGCGCCAAGAAGCCCATTTGAGACCCGAAATACTCGAGACAAAGTAGGCAAAAGATAGAGGCGAAAGGCAAAAGGCAAAGGGCAAAGGTAAGGGTGTCTAGCCTTGTACTTAAAGAGGTTTTATTATGATTCAAAATTTTCCAATGAAAGATACCGAAAAAGGCATTCTCACCCGTCACGGTCGTTTTATTCGTATTCTCGAGGCTGGCGCAAACACGGTTTATGGAAGTGGCTATAGCGTCGAACGTTTCCCACAAGGGACTCGGTTTGAGCATGGACTGACCAGTTTTTTACTCGAGCGCCGTTCTGATGTGGTGGGCAAGCACTTTGAAGCGGTTCAGACCAATGCTTTAGAAGTCGCCTTGATTGCTCGAGGTGATGAAATCCTTGATGTGGTGTCCCCAAACAGCCAAGCCTTGTTCTGGAAAGGATTTACTGCCCTAAAAGTTCTGACTTTGAACATTACGGATGGCGTTCTGCTCGAGGCGGGAGCGGTACTCGCCCAAGTTCGTAACAAAGCAGTCCTCACCAAATACTTCACCGAAGTTGCTCCTGCTGCCCTGCAATTTGCAATTGTGACTCGAGGCGGCGTAGTGCGTGACCTTGTGCCGAGCGGTGAGCGCCGAATTTACTGGCGCGGACTTGAAGATGTTGCGACTAGCTTGCAAACTGTGGCTGCTCCACTTGCCAAAAACGTTGCCGAAGCTATTTTGGCTAAAAACCCAGATTGGCTCGAGCAATTTACGCGCCTAGAACTGACCGATACGCAAATTGCCGTCATCCGTCGCAGTGCAGCCATTGTCAGCGCCTTTGCCCCAAGCAGCAACACCTTGGTAATGCTTGACCAAGCCACCAAAGTTGAAATTCTCGAGACTATTGATTTGAATGTTCCCCAAACCCTCGCCAAAAATGCAAAAGGCACACCGCTCGAGAATTTTATCGAATACGCCCTTGTTCCCGAGTACCACCAAGGCGCATTGTTCTTAGATGGAAAACTCGAGCGCCCACTGAATGTTGGGGTTCATGCCTTCTGGAAAGTCGGACGCAGTGTGCGAGTCGCCGCCACCGATTTGCGCTTGCAAAACTTGGAGGTTGGCGGACAAGAAATCCTGACCAAAGATAAAGTGGCGCTGCGCGTCAACTTAACGGCTGGCTACCGTGTTCTCGAGCCACTACTGGCATTTGCCCAACTATCAGATTTTGTGGCATTTTTGTACAAAGAACTGCAATTTGCACTCCGCAGTGTGATTGGCACAAAAACCCTAGATACGCTACTCGAGGAAAAAACAGCTTTGGACAGCGATATTGCCAGCATCGTTCGCGCCAAACTCGAGGGGCTAGGAATGCAACTCGAGAGCGTTGGTGTCAAAGACATTATTTTGCCTGGCGAAATGAAAACCATTCTTGCCAAAGTGGTTGAAGCCGAAAAACAAGCCCAAGCCAACCTGATTCGTCGCCGCGAAGAAACCGCCGCCACCCGCAATTTGCTGAACACCGCTAAAGTCATGGAAGACAACCCTGTGGCATTGCGCCTCAAAGAACTCGAGGCGTTGGAGCGAATCATCGAAAAAGTTCAAACCCTAACCGTGACCAACGGCTTAGATGGTGTGCTGAACGACCTTGTAAGAATTCGTAAGTGATACATTTGCCTATGCTAAATTCAGTCCAAAAACTCGAGCGTATTCAAGCCCTTCGTCAAGGCTATTTGCAGATGATGGATGATATGACAGATTCATGGCTTGATAGCGGGCTAACAGAAACATTCGAGTTGTTAGAGGAATTGGAAGCCCAGAATCAGCTACTTTCTGAGAGCGCTTCTCCCTATATCAGTTGTGAATAAGGAGGGCGACCACAAAGGTTGCCCAAGTCATCAGTTTATGGAAATTTGTAGTACAGAACAGTAAAAACCTAATGCCTACAATAAATAGCCCATACTGCGCCCCAACCCTCACCCAACTCGCCTAGGCTCGTTACCCTCATCCCGCCAAAAAGCGCGGGAGAGGGTTGTTCGGGTTATTTTTTGCTTTGGTTTTTGGTTCTTTACCAAAAACATTGTTCTAAAAACACTTCTTACGGAAATAAAATTAAAAGCCCGAAATCCAAACCCTCCCCCAGCGAAGCGCAGTTTGGGGGAGGGTGGCGAGCCTAAGCGAGTCGGGAGAGGGGCTTCCCGAATGCTCGAGACAACAAAAACAAAAAGGTACGCCCATAAAGCGCACCTTCTCGAGTTTAAAAATTATTTGACCAAATGACGAAGGTCAACATTTTTGAAGATACGTTGTTCTCCACGAATGTTTAACTCAAGGTATTGGGCTGGTTTTGCAGCCAAATTAGGAATCATGTCTGATTGACTACCAAATTGAATAGATAGTGTAAATTTGACGTTTGGCGGGGTAGTAATGGGTCTATCATCTCGATTGACACTGCTGTAAATATAGGATGAGTTGTAAATTTTTGCTTGGTTATCAAAAATTCGGATGGACAAGCCGCTTGTATTAACGGTGGTTTCTTTTTCAGAGATATTTTCACCTTCAAAAACCATAAAAGCCCACGTATCTCTGACAAAGCTCTTGAACGTAAACTTATACCCATCCAACATAAAATCTAGTAAACTCGAGTCCAGCACAGTAATTGCCCCTAAGTCCTGCTTGGGCTTACCTTCACTAATTACAATGTTCGTCAGTTGAAATTCGCCAATGCGGACAGCGTTTAGCTTGGCTACAGTATTTGGAATTGCAAATGTGGCGCTGATGGCTTCGCTGGCAAATGGGTCTATGGCTTTGGTTACGTTTTGCTTGTTGACTCGTTGTGATGCCAACATTAAGTTCTGAGCTTGGAAGGCAGTATTGACATTTTTGATTGTGGCTAAGGCAATTACGTTTTTTGTCTCGAGATTCAGTTGTAAGGGCGTGTTGCCGCTTAAGTTGGTAAATTGCAAGTTGCAGCTTACGCTTGGGGCAATTTTTGTTTCGCGGTAACACTGAAGCATTCGCAAGGAAATATTGGCGTTTTTAACTTCGTTCACACCAGTAAACGTTGCCGTTTGTTGTGCGAGTGTAATTCCCACCAGTCCGAGTATCCCAATAAGTAAAAGTGTTGGCTTTTTCACATTCTTAATCTATCATGAATTATTTTTTTAGGGCTTGATTCAGTTCATCCCGTAAGCTAACCGCCGCCGCTCGAGCCACTTTTGCAAAGTCCATTCCCGAACTCGCGTACTGAATCGCTCTCGAGGCACTTGCTATCGCTCCTAAACCGTTCTTGTCAAAAGCGGCTGCTAAATCCGTAGCCTTTGCCCCCTGAGCGCCAAGCCCGGGCAGCAATAACAAAACATTCGGCATGAGCTTACGCCAAGCCTCGAGTTCGCTTGCATGGGTTGCGCCAACCACTGCGCCAACTGCGCCATAATCACCTTGGGTCTGAGTCTCGAGATACTTGGCAATGACTTGAGCAACAGTGCCGTTTTTGGTCTCGAGGTCTTGAAGGTCTCGAGAACCGGGGTTACTGGTTTTGACCAGCACAAAAATTGCCCCAGAATTTTCTGTTGCTGCACTTAAAAAAGTTTCGATGGTTTCAAACCCTAAAAATGGATTCATAGTTAAAGCACTGCCTGCGTGTTGCCCAGTTAGCCATGCCTTGGCGTAGGCTTCGGCGGTACTTGGAAAATCACCGCGTTTGCCGTCCAAAATAACGGGGATGCCCATAACCCGTGCTAAAGCACAGATTTTCTCGAGCAGCACCATTCCCGCTATGCCCATGGCTTCGTAATAAGCAAGGTTTGGTTTGACGCAAGCCACTAAGTCGCTGCAAGCCTCGAGAATGTCTAAGCAGTGCTGCTCAACCTTTTCGACACTATTTTGATGTAACTCGAGCCGAGGGTCTAAGCCCAAGCAAAGGCGGGTGTTTTTCTCGAGCATTCGGGTGTGTAAGGTCTGGGCAAAATTCACAGTTACTCCATGGTCACAAGGTAATCGTACAAGTCTGGTCCTCCCGTCATCACTTCCACCCCAAGTTGCGGTAGGGTCTCGTGAATACTCGAGACCAGCCCCTCGGTGGTTTCAGCGGACACGTTAGGTCCAGTGAAGACCGTGACAATTTCTTGCATCGTGTACGAACCCTTAAGCATCTCGAGGACAGCTTGTTCGGCTGTACCGCCGTTATAGACTAATACATCGTCGCGCAGTCCAATCACTTCACCTTCTTTAATCTCGAGTCCGTCTATGGTGGCGGTGCGGCTTGCCTTGGTGACTTCAAATGTTAATACTCGAGAACTGCCCTCGGTCATTTCTGGAATCAGTTCGGCACTGGTGTTGTCTTTGTGATACCGAAAAGCTGCGCCTAAACCCTGCCCAAGTGTACGGGTCGGAATCACATGAAGCCGTTTTTCGGTCTCGAGTTCGGCGGCTTTTTGGGCTGCCATAATTACATTTTTATTGTTTGGCAAGACAATCACATCATCAGACTCAACACTTCTGGCAGCATCGAGAATATCTTGGACACTGGGGTTTTGGGTTTGCCCACCCGAAATAATCCGCACCCCAAGACTGC
>JAYWHB010000224.1:0-12336 GCA_043777915.1 Deinococcales bacterium | reverse complement strand
TGAACGACTGTAGCGCCGTGAGCAGCCAATTCGACATCCACTTGTTGCTTGGTGGCTTTACCGGCGGTATAACCACGGAACATCAAATCTGGATTGGTGTATTCGTGATTGACAAATAGAAGCGCTTGGGTTGAGCGTTTGCTTTGAAAACCAGGCAGTGGTAAGAACGAAACGTAATCACAGTTATAGCCAAAGCTATTTTCTTGGGTTTTAACGTCGAAATCATCAATGTTAAAGCGCTTTGCACCACGGGTCACGGGGTCGCCCCAACGAATAATCACGTTGGATTCGTAACCAGATGGCAAAATTGTTTTATCTTCGGTAGACAGCTTAATTGGGCTAAAACCAAGGTTGCCACCTTGAGCGGCGGCTGGCATGTAGCTCGAGACTCCGCTTAACATCATTAAGCTGGCAAAGCCACCTTTTAAGATGCTGCGGCGGTCAATCGCTTCTTCGATGACGTTGCGGCTGTACAAATTCTCGGTTTGGTTCAGCACAGGTGTAGCGCAAGCATCGCCGCATTTCCAGTGGCAGGTGGCGCTGGTACGATTGCCAGAAGTATCGAATTCGCTGGTGTCCAAATTCAGGTTCATAAAACTCCTTTTGCTTCTTGAGATTCAATTAGCATTAGAACAATCAATTGTCAGCCCAGTTTCAGCTTAGGGTCTAAAGATTTGGTACTACCACGGGTTAAAACACGATTCTCGAGCCTCGTTTTATGGCTACTAATGATAACAGATTATCATTAACAATGCGTCTATGACGCGGTTTCTTGACGATTGCCTGACACTGAATACTTAAACTTGGCACTCGGAGGCAACATGAAAAAAGTTTTATTTGGGGCAATTAGTGCAATCGTTTTGGCTGGTACAGCCGAAGCCGCAAAAGTCAACATTCTGCCCGTCCAAGGTGCAAAATTCTTGGCTGGTGCAAAATTTGATTTCCGTGTCGAACTCTCAGAAATTAAAGGCACACCACGCGAAGTCGCCATCACCATCAATGGGCGCGATGCTGGTACGGTTTTTGGTAAGAAACTCGAGATGACCGCCGGAGCAGTCGGTGTGCAAAATTACATGGTACGCGATGTGATGCACAAGCTGACTGGCAAACTCGAGGTTATTGCTCGTGGTGTGGACGATAGCGGTGTATTTGTTCGTCAAGCCAGCTACGAAGTGGTGCGCGGTATGGCATCTGGTAAGCGCCCTAAAAACATCATTGTCTTTGTCGGCGACGGTATGGGCTGGAACACTGTTACAGCCGCCCGTATCATCATGCACGGTATCGAAAACGGCAAACCACGCGACTTTTTGAACATGGAAAAAGCCGATAGCACCGCCAGCGTTCACACCAGTGGTTTAGATGGTTTGGTCACAGACAGCGCCAACAGCGCCAGCGCCTACAGCACCGGTCATAAAGCCAGCAACAACGGCTTGGGCAGCTACCCAGACAACACCACCGACCAATTTGACGATCCAAAACAAGAACACTTGTTTGAAATGCTCAAGCGCACCCGCAATTACGGCTTTGGCTTGGTTTCCTCGAGCTACTTATCGGATGCCACGCCTTCGGCATGGTTAGCCCACACCCGTCGCCGTGGCAACTATAGCGAAATCGTTGAACAAATTATTGATTCTGGCGCTCGTCCAAGCGTGATTTTAGGTGGCGGTAGCCAAGACTTTATTCCAAAAGCCACCAAGGGTTCACGCCGTAAGAACGAACGCGACATCATTAGCGAATTCCAAAAAGCCGATTACCAATTTGTCAGCACTGCCAAAGAACTCGAGGCAGCTAAACCGGGTAAAATGTTGGGCTTGTTCCAATTGGCTTGGATGAACTCCTACCTTGACCGTGTACAATTTAAGAACCCAGACGTGCTTGGTGCATTTGCCGACCAACCACTGTTGTGGAACATGACCAGCAAAGCCATCGAAAGCCTCGAGATGCTGCACCCGAACGGCTTTATGCTTGTGGTTGAAGCCAGCAACCCTGATGTTTTACAACACGCCCTCGATTGGCAACGCGCCACTTGGGACGCAATCGAAATGGATGTTGCCATCGGCAAAACCAAAGAATGGGCAGCCAAGAAAAACGAAACCTTGATTATCACCACAGCCGACCACGCCCACAGCAACACAACTTATGGTACATACAACACGGCGGCTGGTGCGGGTAGTGCATCGGGTACTATTGCTGGCGTTGGTCTGTACGAACAAAACGGTTTCCCAACTTACCAAAGTGCCAAAGATGTCAACGGATTACCGCTTGCAAAAACCAGTATTGCCTTGGCAGTCGGCTACGGCGCAGCCCCAGCCCACTTTGCAAACTTTATCGTTGGCGATAAACCATTTGTTGCCGTTGCTACCCAAGGCACAACCCTTGTTCCAAACCCAGCCAATGTTGGTGGAGCTTTGACCGGTGGAAACATCGGTGGAAACAGTGGTCCTCACACCGTTGACCCAGTGCCACTCTTTGCTTGGGGTCCTGGCAGCCAACACTTCAAAGGCAGCATTGACAACACCGAAGTCTTCTTTGGAATGGTCAAAGCCCTTGGCTTAGACCCATTGCGCGAAGCTAAATAATCTTTAACACTGATTTCTCGAGAACCCTTCCCAGTTTTGGGAAGGGTTTTTTAACAGACACAAAGCTGATAATCCTCTGACATACTACGCATCATGAAACGTTTTATCTTGGTCTTTTTGTTGCTTGGCGTGGCTTTTGCCCAGCCAACTGCCCAACCCATCACTTTCAGAGAGTTGTACAACACCACCATTCGTGGCATGGAATTCTCGAGTAAAGCCATGCAGCTAAACAACAAACGAATTGAGATGAAGGGCTTTATGGCACCGCCACTTCGTCCTAAACTCGATTTTTTTGTCTTGACCAAAGCGCCATTGGTCACTTGTCCGTTCTGCTCGAGTGCCGCCGACTGGGATGCCGATATTGTGCTGGTGTACTTACCAAAAGGTAAAGATGTGCTTGCCAGTCCGTATCCAATCCAGATTCGTGGGCGGCTTGAACTTGGCACAAAAGAGGACAAAGAGACTGGTTTTGTCAGCTTGGTCAGAATCTATGCCGATGACTTCACCGAGCTAAAATGAACACCGATTTGGTGCAACTGAACAACGCTTTTGTGACCTACTCGGGCGAGTACAGTGTGGGCTTGCCAGATATTCACTTACAAAGTGGGCAAGAACTGGCATTGGTTGGGGCTTCCGGAAGCGGCAAAAGTACCGCGCTTCATGCACTGGCTGGTTTAGTCCCAGTGCGAGGAAAAGCAATTGTGGTGGGTACGGATTTGACCCAAGCCAGCAACGCCCAACTCGAGACACACCGCCGAAAAAACGTAGCGCTTTTATTCCAAGATTTTTATTTACTCGAAGGCTACACCGCCCTAGAAAATGTGATGGCGGCTTTTGGTTTGGCTGGTCAGCCTTTGTACAACGCCCAAAAGCAAGCCAAAGCACTACTTGAACGGGTCGAAATGAAACGCGTTAATGCCACACCCGCCCAGCTTTCGACGGGCGAGCGGCAGCGTGTCGCCTTGGCTCGAGCTTTGGCAGGGCAACCACGACTAATTCTGGCAGATGAACCCACAGCCCATTTGGACGCGGCTCGAGGGCAGATTGCCTTGGCGCTGCTGCGTGAAATTTGTGCCGAACGCCAAGCAGCCTTACTGATTGCGACCCATGACCCAGTGGTGATGGCAGCAATCGAACAACGCATCGAATGTGGGACAAGCGCATGACTTTCTGGTTGCTGTGGCGAAATTTACGAACTCGAGCAGGAGCGAACAGCCTAACGGTTCTCGCCATTGCCGTGGCGGTTTTGATGGGTCTGGTTGTACCGCTTTTACTCTCGAGTTTTCGCCAAGGCGTAATTCAGGCAGCCAATAGTTTTGACCTTTTAATCACTGCTAAAGGAAGCCAAAGCCAAGCCGTGCTGAACACTATTTTTTTACAAGAAGCCCCGTTGGGGAATATCCCTTACGCAATTCTTGAAAAATTAAAACGAGACCCACGCACCAAAAAAGCCATTCCCTTAGCCTTTGGCGATAATTACAATGGGTTTCCTATTTTGGGGACAAATCAAGATTTTTTTGAATTGCGCCCCAGCCAAAGCCAAGCCGTGCTGTACAGATTAGCCCAAGGTGCTGTGTTCAAGGATGAATTCGATGCGGTTCTGGGCGCACAAGCCGCCAAAATCAGTGGCTTAAAAATTGGCGATACCTTTAAGAGCCAGCATGGAATCACCCCGACTTTTGAACCAGATGAACACGACGACAAGTTTAAGGTGGTCGGTATTCTCGAGCCAAGCGGCGCGGCTGGTGACCGAGGAATTTTTGTGCCAATCGAGGCGGTCTGGCATTTGCACGAAGCAGAAGAAAAAGAGGCTTTAGGTGCGACTGCTCCAGACCAAGACCACCAAGGTGAACACAGCGATGGTGAAAAAGAAGTCACGGCGATTCTCTGGACTCCAACCCGTTTGGGCTATGCCTACCAATTGGCAAATGAATTAAACCAAGGGCAAGTCGCCCAAGGCGTTTTTCCGGGACAGGTTATCGGACAGTTATTTTCCTTTATGGGACAAGGACAAGAAGCCTACAACCTGATTATTTGGTTGGCTTTGTTACTGGCGACACTGACCATTGCCATCAACACCCTCAGCGCCAGCCAAGTCATGCAGCGAAACTTGGCGGTCTTACGCGCCATTGGTGCAAGTAAAAACCAAGTGGTGAGTCTTGTGTTACTCGAGGCGCTGGTGATTACCGTGGTTGGGCTTTTGGTGGGCTTTGTTTTGACTTACCTGATGACCAGTGTTGTCCAGCAATGGTTAGAACTGCAAACCGCCCTGACCTTACCAAAACTCGCGCCAAATCTAAGCGATTTACTACGTGTGGCAAGCGTGATTCCAGTAGCCTTGGTATTTGCTTTGCTGCCAGCGCTCTGGGCAATTAAAAATTCACCGCTAAAACAAATGCAGCGATAATATCACTGCTTCATTATGCTTTGGCAGCTTCGGCAAGACGCGGTAAATATTTTTTTAATTGAAACCGTACCCGCCCTAAATTCTGAGCGCTGTCCAAGGTTGCCAACAAACTTGCACCACCAACAGGGGCAAGCAGCACAGGACCTTCTTCAAATTCGACCATCACTTGCGAGACTTCGCCTTTGCCAAAGAACTCGGCGAGGGCTTGCGATGCAGCTAAACTAGACGTAACCACACCACCTAAAAACTCAAGGTCAACCGGGTTGCCGGGAGTGGTTACGGACTCAATCACAAAACCATCTTCGGAAACCAAGGCGACACTGGTAATTCCTTTGATGCCAAGCACTTCCTCGAGTAAGGCACGAATATCCATGTTAATAGTCTATCCTTAAAGCGGTCAAAAGCGTTAGCCCTCGAGTTGCGAAACCAACTGCAACGACAACCGAGCCATTTCGACTTGTAAACTGCGCGGGTCAGAGCCTCGTTGAATTGCAACCGTCAGCGAGTAGCTTAAACCAACCCGCAGCGAAATGACTTCAAAATGATCGGTGGTAAAACTCCAACGAAATAACTTACCACCACCTAGGTTTTGACCAGCCACACTACTGGCACGCACCAAACTGGCGGTTTCGGCAGCCAGCACTTGACTCGAGATGACTGCTCCGCCAACCGCTTCGATTTCTAAGCCACTGTCACTGACCAAGACGGCGGTGAGAACGTGAGGCATTGAAGCCAGACTGGTTAGCCATTTTGACATTTAACTCAACATTCCTTTCAGGTGACGAATGGCTTGTTCTAAGAGCAATCTTGCTTTGCCGATATTACCACTCGGCTCGAGAACCAAAGTTACAAAAAAATCATCGGTGATGCGTTTGGTAAAGCCAATCAATTTACTTGATGTAATCTGAATTTCGCTGACCTCGCCCGCGCCCAAACTGACCCCGTAAGCGATTCTAGCACTGCGAAGCAAATTGCTGTGTTCGGCAATCACATTGCTTAAGTTTAATTTGGCATCATTACTGAATTGCTCAATCAGTAAGCCGTCCATGCCGCCAAGGGCAGCACCGATTGCGCCATCTACATTGGCGACCAAATTGGATAAAATCTCATCAAGTTCCACAAGTGAACGCAGTCTAACGTATTTTAGTTACGCGTGTTGTACCTCTCAACAAGTTATCCTTGTCGCATGATTGGTCAACTTGTGATGGTAGACATTCCCGATACGCGGCTAAGTTCCGAAACCAAAGCCCATTTAGAGCGTTACAAACCCGGTGGAATTATTTTATTTCGTAAGAATTTAGTTTCGCTCGAGCAAGGAAAAGCCCTCATTCTCGAGTTAAAAGCACTTTTAGGCGAGAATTTACTCCTCGCTATAGACATGGAAGGCGGCGGGGTGTGGCGCACTAACTTTTTGCCCTATGCGCCAAGTGCCATGAGTCTAGGGGCAGCCAACGACCCCGCTTTGGCAAGGGAAATCGGCGCATTGGTCGGGCGCGGCTTACGGGCTTTAGGGGTTAATTGGAACTTTGCACCCGTGCTGGATGTGAACAATAACCCAAGCAACCCAGTTATCTCAGACCGCAGTTTTGGAGAAAACCCTCAGCAAGTAGCAGCACTCGGCTTGGCATGGGCAGAAGGGCTAATGAGTGCTGGTGTGGCGGCTTGTGCCAAGCACTTCCCCGGACACGGCGACACCCACCTCGATTCGCACCTTGCGCTTCCAACCGTGACCCGCAATCTCGAGGGCTTAGAAGAATATGAGCTTGTGCCATTTCGGGCGGCAGTTGCTACCGATTTGCCCAGCATCATGACCGCCCATATTGTTTACCCAGCCATAGACCCAGAATTTCCCGCGACATTATCCAAAAAAATTCTAACAGGCTTACTGCGTGAACGCGCCAAGTACAAGGGTGTGATTGTGACCGACAGCATGGGTATGGATGCGATAGACAAAAATTATGGACGTGGACAAGCAGCCATTTTAAGTCTTCTGGCAGGGGCAGATATGATTGAAGCCCTAGGCAGCCAAGAATCGCAAATCCAGACCTTTCTTGCTTTAGAAGCCGCCACTCGAGACGGACGCATTAGCCCTGAACGAATCCAAGAGAGTCTTGAGCGCCTAGAAAACCTAGCCAAGCGCTTTCCCATTGCCCCACTCGAGTACAGTTTAGAGCAAATGAACACCGATTCAAAAACCATGCAAGCTGCTTGGCAGCGCGGCATTGTGGCTCACAACAATCCAGTATTGCCCGTTCTTGGCTCGAGTTTAACGCTTTTGGTTGCCGAAGAAGTGCAAAGCGAAAATGTATCTGAACTGGGAATCTCTGGCTCGAGTTTAGCGGCAGCCTTATCTAGTCTTTACGAAGTTCAAACTATTTTTTATGACCAAAAAAATCCTTTGGGCGCTCTCGAGCAAGTGCAGAACACCATGCAGCCCATGATTTTTGCCAGCACCACCCGCCGCCGATTATCAGGCGAGGCAAAAGCATTGGCACAAGCTGCTAAGCCAGCGCTGCACCTTGCGCTCTGGAATGCCTATAACGTGTTGGATGTTCCAGCGCCAGCCCTGATTACTTTTGGCTACCGCCCAGAAGCCATTAGCGCCCTGCTCGAGATTTTGCGTGGGACGGAAATAACTGGAATTGCACCAATCCAACTCGAGTAAAGTAGAATACGCCATGCTCGAGACGTTGCACCTCAAAAATGTAGGACCCGCCAAGGAAATGAAACTCGAGTTTGCCCCGAGACTAAATGTGATAACGGGTGATAATGGGTTGGGGAAAAGTTTTATTTTGGATTGTGCTTGGTTTGGATTAAGTTTAACTTGGTCTCAAGAGATAGATGCCAACTTACTTTCTGGCGGTATGGTTCGTCCAATAAAGAATGAACCCACCTTAATAAGTGTTTCTTACTTACTTCAAAATGAGACAAGTATGCAGCAATTTGAGTTTTTTCACCAAAAACAAAATTGGTTCAATACCACACAACAATCTGCGTTAGAAAGCCTAAGAAATCTTCCACGAATTGATATGCCGTACCAAGGTATCGTGATTCAATGTCATATTGGTGGAGGTTTTTCTATTTGGGATTCAGCTCGTCATTTTCAAACTAAGTCACATCAGCCAGAAGTATTTACGGAAACGACTGTTTGGAAAGGCTCTCAAGACTTCCCTGAAGGTTTAATCCGTGATTTGGCAAGTTGGCAACGCGAAAATGGGAAAGTCCTTAAGCAATTTCAAGTAGTTCTCGAATGCCTAAGCCCAAGCCAATCTGAACAACTCAAGCTCGGTGAATTAACTCGAGTACGGATTGAAGACCGCAAAGATACTCCGACAATCCAAATGCCTTATGGTGAAAGTATACCTATTACGCAAGCATCGTCTGGTATACGCAGGATTATTGCTTTTGCTTACATTCTTGTTTGGGCTTGGCGTGAACATCTACTGGTTAGTAACCTGCTCAAGCAAGAACCACAAAAACAACTGACTTTTTTAATAGACGAAATCGAATCACACCTTCATCCAAAATGGCAACAAGTGATCGTCAAAGCACTTTTGAATGTCGCCAAAGCCTTATCGGATGAACTCGAGGTGCAAATTATTCTCACCACGCACTCGCCATTGGTGCTGCAATCACTCGAGACGGTGTTTGATTCGGATAAAGACGCTTGGTTTGACCTTGATTTTGACCCAATCAAAAAAGAAGTGGTTCTCGAGAAGCGCGATTACTTTAAGCGTGGTAGCCTAAATAACTGGATTACCAGCGAAGCCTTTGATTTGCCAAGTTCTTATACCCAAGAAGCCAAAGCTGTGATGGACGAGGTTTCCAATGCCTTAAAAGGTGAATTAACCCTCGAGCAAGCGCAAAAGCTGAATGCTGAATTGCAAGATGTACTTGGAGATATAGATATTTTTTGGTCGCGTTGGCATAGCGCACTCGAGCGACGAGGTTTGGTTTTGTGATTCCAGTTTCGCCTCAACCAGAACCCGCAGCTTTTGATACTCGAGTTCGTAGACCTGGTGACGAGTGGATTGTTAGGCATAACCTCGAGCGTGACCAACCCTTACCAAAAAACATGGAATATCCTGCATATTGGACTAAGCAAGAAGATGGGTACAGTTGTTTGGAGCAGTTGTATCAGACTTACGCTAAGGTTTGTGCTTACACAGGTTTATTTATCTCGAGTAGCGCAAAAAGCGTGGATCACTTTGTACCCAAATCACGTTTGGTGGACTTGGCTTTTGAGTGGAGTAATTATCGTTTGGCATGTCGAAATATCAATAGTATAAAAAAAGAATTTGAAGACGTTCTTGACCCGTTTTTTCTTATGGCAGAAACCTTTTTCTTGGTGTTAGAAACCGGTGAAATTTATGTCAACCCAAGACTCGAGAATCCGCAAGAAGCTGAACAAACAATTAGACGTTTAGAACTGGACTCAGAAGAGCTAACGGCTATTCGAGCAGATTACTACGCTGATTTTAAGGATAACGCCGAAAATTTACGCAAATATGCGCCATTTGTGTTTCTTGAGGCAAAACGTCAAGGTTTGTTAGCCCTTGAGTAAAAAGCCTAAGCCACTGTGCTGATTGCCAAAGCATTGGCTTACGTTACCTTAAAGGCTTGATGCTTTCAGCATCAGAAAGCGAGATTCTTTTATGGCTCAACGAATGGTAGTGAAAGCTCATGCTAAATTATTTCCACACAAGGGTGCGGAACGGCTCGAGCTTTGCAAAGTCGGTCCGTTTCAATTGGTGGTACAAAAAGGCTCGTATGCAGAGGGCGATGTGATTATTGTTGCCCCAGAAAAGTCCTTGTTGCCGCCAGATTTAGCAGTACGCTATGTCAATTCTGATACAGGTGTGTCGTATTTGCATGGTGAAGAAAAAAATCGAGTCGGGGTAATTCGACTGCGTGGTGAGATTTCTCAGGGTGTGATTATTCCCAATACGGGTTTTGAGGCTCTACCATTTGATGAGGATATTTCTGAAGCGTTAGGCATTACCTTTTACGAAGCGCCAATACCTCTGCATTTGGCGGGTGAAGTCGAAAGCCTGTCCGGTAAAACCACAGCGCTTTTTACCAATCATGATGTTGAACAATTTGGAATTTACCAAAGCGAATTTGTAGAAGGCGAAGAAGTGCTGGTGACAGAAAAAATTCATGGTTCGCAAGGTGTTTATTACCGCAATGCCAACCTCGAGTGGGTAGTCACTTCTAAGGGCTTATCGCAAAAAGGTTTAGGGTTACGCGAAAGTGCTGGTAACACCTACTGGCAAGCAGCCCATAACACCAATCTTCTCGAGACAATAAATACGGCTTTTAGAACGGGTGAAATCCAAATTTTTGCCGAGGTTTTACCTGTTCAAAAAGGATTCACGTATGGTTTGCAAAAACCTAGCCTAAAAATCTTTAAGGTGATTCATAATGGCAGTATTCTCGAGTACGACGCTTTACCCGAGTGGTGCAAATCGCATTTTGTTCCTATCTTGTACCGAGGGGCTTTTGAACTCGAGAAGATTTTGCCACTTAAAGAAGGACTCGAGATGGTTTCAGGGAAAGGGCTACACATCCGAGAAGGTGTGGTGCTAATCCCAGCTAAATCACGCTTAAATGCCGATGGTCATGATTTAGCGGTGAAACTGATTTCCGAAAAATACGCCAAAAAAGAAACTGGCGAAGAACTAAGTTAAGCCTTAATGATGTATTCTGACAGTATGAACCCACCGACCCCAGCCGATTTTCTTGCCGCTTGTGCCGTTCCGCTTAAGGGCGCTCGGGCGTATGCTCGTACTAAACTCGAGGCAAACCTTGAACTTGTGTTCATTCGCACCAACGGACGGCGCAGCGAACCGCTCGAGGCTTGGTATGTGGGTAATGGCTCGGATACTTTACGGATTGACGAAACCCAAGTTGTGGCACTCTTAAAACTCTGGGCGGGTACAGAAATTTCGACGGTGCGTTAGATTAAGTCCATGCTATTAAATCGTCTGGGAAAGCCAAACATGCAGTTGGGGTGGCATTTTTGACTGTAAAACTGGTGGCGTACCGTGTGCCGTCAGGGTCACGGTAAACCTCGAGTTGTGAATCCGCCAAATTGATAATCCAGTATTCGATAATGCCATCCCTTGCGTACAAAGCCAGTTTGGTGTCTCGGTCTCGAGATAGCGTGCTGTCCGAAACTTCGATGATTAAGTGAATATCGGTTGGTAATGGAAGGCGGTCTCTTGGAGTCTCGAGTTTTAAGAGGGCAATGTCTGGGTCGGGTCTGCCATCTTGTGGTAAGACAATCGTGGATTGTGCAATGGTGATGGCACGATTCAAAAACAGTTGATTGACACGATCATAATTGTCTTTGACACTGTATAAATGTGGTGGGTTCATGTCTGGCTTCCTCACAATTTGACCGTTCAGCAATTCAACACGGTCATCGGATGTTATCAAACCCAGTTTCCAGAGTTCATCGTAACGCTCACCCGAAAAACGCATCAACTCGAGGGGAGTTTCTATTGGTTTTGGTCGCTCGAGCATGGCAGTCATGGGTTTATTCTAGGTGGAAAAGCGTGTTTTGCCTAGTCGTTATGGCTCGAGATTGTAGTTTGTCCCTTTGGTCACAAGGGGCTTTCGAGCATAAACTAAGCACATGAATCGTAAGAAAGCAATTATTATTGGTAGTGGCATTGGTGGACTAAGCCTTGGGATTCGCTTGCAAAGTCTTGGTTTCCAGACCACTATCTTGGAGAAGTTAGATGCGCCGGGTGGTCGGGCGTATGTGCGTAAAGTTGTGCAGCAAGATGGGGTTTGGACACAAATCAAACAACGTGAACCATTAGCGGCACATCAGGGTTTTACCTTTGATATGGGTCCAACAGTCATTACAGTGCCACATTTTATCGAAGAACTTTTTAGTCTCGAGCCAAATAAAGCCATGCTGAACACGCCCGATTACCCGCCGCAGACTTTAACCGAGGATGCTCGAGTCAAAACGGGTATCTCGGGTGGGGTGAATACCAGTAAATACGTGCAGCTTGTGCCGATTCTGCCGTTTTACCGCATTTATTTTGATGATGGTACGTTCTTTGATTACGATGGCGACCCAGTAAATACTCGGGCGCAAATTAAGACCCTTGCCCCAGAGGACTTAGCCGGTTACGAGCGTTTCCATGCCGATGCCAAAGCGATTTTTGAACGTGGATTTTTAGAGCTTGGTTATACCCACTTTGGTGATGTGCTGGCGATGCTCAAAGTCGTGCCAGACTTAATGCGCCTTGATGCAATCCGTACCCTGTTTGGTTTTGCCAAGAAATACTTTAAGAACCCTAAAATGCAGCAGGTCTTTAGTTTCGAGACGCT
>JAYWHB010000223.1:0-1519 GCA_043777915.1 Deinococcales bacterium | reverse complement strand
GCGATTTCTGTGGCTTGCTCGAGACTTCCTAGCACACTTCAAAATCAGTTTTTTCCACGATGAGCCTCCTTACAACACCATCCCAGTAATGTAATCAGGTGAAATTATTGCGTGAATCAATGACCTAATGACAATTTTACGAATTTATTGCTAAAACTTGATACACTTACGTTGTGACTCTGTGTATTTCACTGAAGTATAACTGATTTCTTGCAGTAACCTTGAAAGCCGTCCAAGACAATTAACTCTTGAAAGTAGGCTTCCGATTCCGTAATTACTTACGTCTCTATGAACCCAGAAGCCCTAGCGATATTCAACAACCTTAGCGATAAGATTACAAGCCCTCACATCAAACGTAGCTTCCAAACGCTGTTGCATCAATTTCTGCAAGCCAATGGAAACCCTAGACCAGAACACGCCAAAGCAAAAAGTAGTAGTGCTATAAGTCGAATGCTTAATCAGTACAATTTTCCCACTCTAAAATTGCTTCGTGCCTCACGAGAACAGATTGAGAAAGTAATTTGGCAGCATTATGGAACACGAGGAACACGTCGTCCTAAACTCGAGTTAATTATTGATATGACAACCCTCGAGAAAACAGGTATTTTTAAGGAACTACCAATTTCATACTTCAATGAGAAAAACGGATTACATCTTGTTGTGCTTTATGTGGTCATCGGTAATCAACGTTTTGTATGGGCAGTTCGTGTTTGGAAAGCTAAAGGAACACGAACATGGGTCGGACACGCACTATCAATGCTACGTTTGATACCAGCTTGGTTTAAGTTACGTTTTAACTGCCGAGTTCTCGCTGATACTGGATTTGGTACAACCCAATTCCTTGAGGGTTGTGAAGCACTCGAGTTAGCTGTGGTGGTTGGAATGCGTCATGACCGCAAAACCACTGATACTCAACGAATTAACGCTTTGCCTCAAGGTTCAAGCGTGATATTGAACGATTGTAGCGTTGGTGTTTGGTTTGCTCGGTATAAGTTATGGCATAAGGATGGTTCATATGAATGGCGTTATGTGGTCAGTTCAAGACCAGCTGTTGCTCGTACCATTATTGCTTGGGGGAAGCGTCGTTGGCGTATAGAGGCTTTCTTTAGGGTGATGAAGTCACGTTTTGGTTTAGATCAGTTTGGTCAGCGCACGAAACGCGGTGTTTTGAGGTTCTTATTGATTGCGTTTATTGCGTATTTACTGGTGTTGTGGACTGGATTTCCTTTTACTGATGAGGAGAATCCTGATTGGATTGCACTGGCGGGATTGGCTCAACTTTGGTTGTTGACTTGGGTTGTTCAGTTTGAATTGAAATGTAGGCAAGAGCAAGTTAATGAAGTATTGAAGTTCAAAGTTTCGGTAGTAGTGTGAGGTACAGTGTTTTCTGCTTACTGCAAGAAATCAGGTACCTAATCTTGTAGGGCTTATGCTTGTCAGGTATTGTGCCAATTCTGCTTCACCATGCGCCCAGACATATCTTAAGGTGGTTTTGTGTCGTCACACACTGGCGGTCTTA
>JAYWHB010000222.1:0-1519 GCA_043777915.1 Deinococcales bacterium | reverse complement strand
ACTGACCGCCGAATACCTCGCTACCGATATTTATTTTAAAGTCGCGCTTTGTGGTTTTGACGGACTGGTCAAAGAGTACATAGATGCTGCCAGAGACCAAGAAAACGAACATGTGCTGGCATTGCAAAACACGATTCGCGCCCTTGGTGGCACAGTTGCTAAACGCCCAGAATTTGTCTACCCAGTCGAATTTAATTCTAAGACCCAAATTCCAGTGCTGCGTGTTATGAACGCCCTCGAGGATGCTTTTGTTGGCGCGTACTTAGGCGCACTGCCTTTGATTCAAAATAAGGACGTTTTAGCCGCCGCAGGAGCAATCATGGGCAACGAAGCCACACACCGTTGTCTGATTCGTCAAAGCCGAATTAACCTCGGAGACGAAACTGTAACTGGTTTACAAGTTGGCAATGACCGAGCTTATGAAAAAGCCATCACCCCAGCCCAAGCGCTGGCAGCAGTTGGTGGGTTTGTAAAGAAATAAGGTTAAAAGGGGAAAGGGATAAAAGGCAAAAGATAGCACTTTTGCCTTTTGCCTTTAATTTGCCTTAAGTATTTTCTTGGTTACAAACTGACCAACTCGAGTTTTTTAGTCTCAAATTGCTCTTTCATCGCCGCCCAATCCTGCATACTGCCGACATGGGTACTGATGTATGGCTCGAGAACCCGCCAGAGTTCTGTGCGGGTGTTGTCTGGTAGCGGCTCGAGCATGATTTCTCGTACTGTTTCGCCATGAATGCGGCGAAGTTCCCAAATGGCATCTTCGCCAATGTTCAGTCCGCTTTGGGTGCTGACACTGCCACGCTGCACATCAAAACGGGTTAATCCTTCGGTCTCACCAGTGTCTGGGCAACTCGAGACTCTGGGGTAAAGTCCGTGAGCGCCCAAAAGTTTCCAAGCCATGACCAGTGCCACACGGTTTGGGTCGGTGTGCCGTGCCAGTCCGCGCAGTCCGCCACTGACTAATTCAAAGCCAGCTTGTCCAACATGGTCATCTTCGGCATAGAGTTTATCTGCCAGTTCCGCCAACCAATGGGCATATGGGTAAACCTCGGGCTGGGTTAAGCGTTCAAGCGCTCCTTCGAGAATAATTTCGGAAAGCATTGCCATGTCGTTGCCCGGGCGCTGATAAACCTGTACGGTCAAATGATGAAATAGATTGACTTTAGCGGCTAAACCATTTTTTGCGCCGGCTCGAGCCACACCACGCAATTTTCCTTCTGGAGTCAGTAACCAAAGCACCACATCACCTGTTGGTGTGGCTTTGCGACGCAGCACAATTCCGCTTCGAGTACGATAACGAGACACAAGAACAGTATAGAGCAAGAATCAAAGGCAATGCCTTGTTAGGAACTGTCCAAGAATAACTTCCTGATTTCAAATAGACCAAAAACAGACAATTGGTCACAGGGCGGACACGGGAGTCCGCCCCTACCTGACGTATTTTTATGGATTTTGTAGGGACAGACCCCTGTGTCTGTCCTGCTAGGAAACAATGTTTCATCATTTCCAAATAGGGAAG
>JAYWHB010000221.1:0-1520 GCA_043777915.1 Deinococcales bacterium | reverse complement strand
CTCGAAGCACATATTGATGTTGGGTGCTGGGGCAAATCACAGCCACAATCATGATGTCCTCGTCGTCGTCCAAGGGAATCCGAATCAGTTTGCGGTCTCCACCAGCGTCGGTGTCGCGGTCTAGGATTAAACCGCCGACCTCGAGCATCAGGCGCTCATAGCCAATCCGTTCAAGCATAATTCGGCGCAACTCGAGGTTATCTTGGCGCAAGACATCTTGTCCTGAAATGGTTTCGGGGTAAAAAGCAGTGCGTTCGTCTATGGCTACGCCTTGCCAGTGCAGCCGTACCCGCAACTGACTGGGTAGTCCACGCAACCCACTGTTCGCCATCTCGAGGACGCTGTGAATAATGGTGCTTTGTGGTAACTCGAGGATATTTGGGCAGTCAGAAATATCTAAAAAACGAGTTTCTAAACCTTCTGGGATTTGCCCTAAGTTTTGGCAGTTAGAAACATTTAAGCTGGCACAGTCTAAGCCGTCTGGTAGCCATTCTAAGCTCGAGTTGGCAAAGTCGAGTGCGCCAGTTACCCGCATGTTTTCCCAACCTCGCCCAGCGAGCAGCAGCTTTTGGGCTTCAAGGGCAGAAACAGTCTCGAGTTTTTGGTTTGGTGTGGTTTTGATTTGGCGCAGACCACCACGAGAAAGAAGCGCAAACATCTTAATCCTCGACCCAACGGTTTGCGTCTGGGCGGTATTCGCGCTGCATCCAAACCTTGTAAAAACCACGGGTCAAAACAATTGGATGGTGTTCTTCGTGTACCAAAGTGGCTTGGGGGCTTTTAATCTCGAGGAAGGTGTCTAAACCAGCCCCAAACATCTGGGCGTTGTGGGCTTCTAAAATGCGGTGGCTGTGACCTGTGACTTCGCCTTTGGCTAAGGTTACACCAGTTTTAACTTGGGCATGAGGTGGCAATTGGGCAATAGGTGCAAGTAGAACATCTCCGTGGCGGTAAAGTTTCATGGGTCTTCCTTTCTCGAGCGAGGCTTATCGGTTGATTTCGCATTAAATCCTTGCGATATGTTATGATACCAACAGAATAGAGTTTTTGCAAGTCAAAACCAAAGCTGTACTTTGACTTGGTTCAAGAAATTTAATTCGAGGTAAACGTTATACTGCCCAAATACCAGCTAGACCACAAGGAGAACCGACGATGATTCAAACCGATTTTGCCTTTAATCAACGTATTTTACCAATTGGCTCGAGTGGCGCAACCGATGTGCTATTGCGCTTTCGAGTCCCGAATAGCGGTAAGCCACGCCGTAAGCTCAATTTATCACTGGTTATAGACCGTAGCGGTTCGATGGCGGGTTCGGCACTGAGTCACGCCTTAAAAGCCGCTCAAGCGGTTATGGATGCCCTCGAGCCAACTGATATGATTTCTGTGGTGGCATTCGATGACCATGTGGCTACGGTGATTGCCCCGCAGTTTGCCACCGATGCCAAAGCCCTGAAAGAAAAAATTCGAGGCATTCGGGCTGGTGGCACAACCAACCTGTCTGGCGGTTGGCTCGAGGGTTG
>JAYWHB010000220.1:0-1521 GCA_043777915.1 Deinococcales bacterium | reverse complement strand
ACCATATTCCCTATAACTTGGAGCGTTTTGGAATGCAAAACAACGGGCAGATTTTTCATGCTGATGCTGAACCTTTTGGCTTAATCGAAGGCTGGGTGGAACGCGCATGAATGCAGGTTTAACAACACATGTTCTTGATACTGCAAATGGCAAACCCGCTTCTGGCGTGCAAATTCGTTTGTACAGACTGGAACAGGGTACTCGAGAACTCCTCAAAAGCACCATCACCAATAGCGACGGACGCACTGATGAGCCTTTGATTGCACGGGGTAGTCTCGAGATAGGGCAGTATGAACTTATTTTTGAAATTGGGGCTTATTTTGGACTACCAGAACCACGTTTTCTCGAGACCATCCCAATTTGCTTCTTCATTGCCGATACAACTGCTCATTATCATGTGCCGCTTTTGGTTTCGCCGTGGTCGTACAGCACCTACCGAGGCAGTTGAAGGTCGTATGATTAAAGGATGATTCAGTATTCATACGCCCATGTCCGAGCAAATCTTGGAAAAGTTATGGATAAGGTACTTGACGATGCCGAAATAGTAATTATCGAGCGCCGTGGACATGAACGGGTCGCTATGATTTCGGCAGATGAACTCGAGCGGATACAGGAAACACTGTATATTCTGCACTCACCCGAAAATGCTCGACGAATCAACGAAGGAATAGCAGAAGGCAAGCAAGGACGAATTAAAGCACAAACGGCATTAGAAATTCGGTCAGAATTCCTATGAAAATTGCCATTATTTCCGACATTCACGGTAATATCTACGCATTAGAAGCCATTCTCGAGGACATTCAAACCCAAGCTGTGGATGAAATTATTATCGCTGGTGATACAGTCAACATTCATCCGCACTCGAGACGATGTTTTGAGACCGTGATGGCACTTGGTTGTCCTGTTCTACAAGGCAATCACGAAGAATATGTGTACTCGATTGGACAAAATTTGCTTCTTGACCAAGAACGTTTCTTAAGTGTGCGTTGGACTCGAGCGCAATTCTTAGATTCCCAACTCGAGACCATGCAAAAACTACCTAAAAATTTATCTCGCCCAGATTTACTGATTACCCATGCCACAGCCAGAAGCCTATCTGAGAGTATTTTTGCCCACTCGAGTGATACCGACCTCCGCGCCATGTTCGCAGACACAACTGCAAACTTTATTGTCCGTGGACACAACCACAAATGGTTTACAAAAAATTGGGATAACCGCACATTGTACAGTCTCGAGTCGGCTGGTTTACCACTTGGCGGACGATTAGAAGCCCAATATGCTATTTTGACCAAGCAAAAAATTTGGAGTCTCGAGCCAAGGTTTGTGAATTACGATTTTGTGGCTGCCTTAGCAGATTTTAGCGACGATTACATTGAAGAAATTGGAGCATTGGGGCATTTGCTCAGGCTCGAGTTTGTTCATGGAAAAGGATACTTAAACAGGTTTTTGCAGCAGTACCTACAAGTCGTAGATGCCGAAGAAATCAGTCTCGAGGATGGTGTACAGAAGTTCTTGCTAGAC
>JAYWHB010000219.1:0-4361 GCA_043777915.1 Deinococcales bacterium | reverse complement strand
GCGGTTATCGCTACCAACCAGCCCCCTTGCTAAGTGCGGCGACATCAAACCCAGAAAACCAATCGGACCCGCCACACTGGTGGCAGCACTGGCAAGCAACACCGCCAAACCCGCCAAACCAAACCGCGCCAGATTGACATTTACACCTAAGCCACGTGCCACATCCTCACCGAGCGAAACCAGATTGAGTAACTGACTCGAGAGCAGTGCCAGCACGGTGCAAACCACAAACCACGGAGCAATACTTTGGGCATGTTGCCATGTGCACCCAGCCAGACTACCCGCCAGACTAAAAATAGCGGCTCGAGCGCGTTCTTCAAATAAAATCTGAATACCAGAAGTTAAAGCTGCCAGCAGTGAAGCCACCGCAATCCCAGCCAGCGCCAAACGCACTGGTGTAATCCCTACGGCGGCAGTTACGCCAAAAGTCAGGGCAGCAGCCCCAACGCCGCCCGCAAACGCCAGCAATACAAACAGATAGCTCGGTAGACCCGGCAAAAAAACAATGCCCACCAAAATGCCCAGTGCTGCCCCAGCATTGACCCCGAGAATCCCCGGTCCTGCCAGTGGGTTGCGGGTCACGCCTTGCAAAAGCGCGGCGCTAATGGCAAGGCTCGAGCCAACCATCAATGCCACCACTGCCCGAGGCAGTCGCAGAGTTTGAACGATTAAGCTGTTGGTGCTGTCGTCGGGGTTAAAAACCAAGCGCCAAACCTCGAGTAAGGGTATATTGGCTGCACCAACTGAAATCGAGAGCAAAAAAGCGAACAGCAAAACCCCAATCATGATTGGGAAAGCCAACCACGTCCAAAGTATTCTTGAGTCTCGAGCCAGAATCATTTTTTAACTGCCAATGCAAAAGGAATCACATGCGGTTTGCCGTTGCTCGGGTCAAGAATCAGATGCGCCTCGATACCAAAAACATCGCGCACGACTTGGTTGGTCAGCACCAATTCTGGGGTGTTCTGCGCCATCACCTGACCATCTTGGATGGCGATGAGTTGGTGGCTGTAACGCGCAGCTTGGTTCAGGTCATGCAGCACCATCACCACGGTTTTACCCGTTTTGGTGTTGAGTTCCTCGAGCAGGTGCAACACCTCGAGTTGATGCTTAATATCCAAATAGGTCGTGGGTTCATCGAGCAGCAGTATGGGCGTGTCTTGCGCCAGACTCATGGCAATCCAAGCCCGTTGGCGTTGCCCACCTGATAAGGTCTCGAGCGAACGGGTTCTGAACTCAAGCATTTTAGTTTGCTCGAGCGCCTGTTCAATGGCGAGGTCATCTTGAGGATTGCGTGGTTGTAAAAACTTTTGGTGTGGATAACGCCCAAAGCGTACCAAGGCTTCGACCGTAATCCCTTCGGGGGCAGTTGGCGTTTGTGGCAGAATGGCGAGTTGTTGTGCCACGGTTTTACTGGGTAAGGTGTGAATCGCTTTGCCATCTAATAGCACCGCCCCCATTTTGGGTTTTAGAAGCCGAGCGATTGAACGCAGGATTGTGCTTTTACCACAACCATTCGAGCCGATAATCGTGGTGATTTTGCCCATCTCGAGGGTCAGATTTAAGTCCTCAACAATAATTTTATCTTCATAGCCAAGGCTTAAATGCTGTGTCTCGAGTCTCATTTTATTTTCCCTTGTTGGCGCATTAAGGCTAAAAAGTAAGGCGCACCAATTAAAGTGGTCAGAATTCCGGCTGGTACTTCGATGGGTGGAATCAGCCCCCGCCCAAGTGCATCGGCACAGACCACCAGAATTGCTCCAAGCAGCCCACTGGTGGGAATCAAAAACATATGTTTTGATCCAATTAAAAGCCTCGCCGCATGAGGCGCAATCAGACCAACAAAGCCCAGCACGCCAACACCCGTTACGGCGGCGGCGGCGAGGGCTACCGCTACGCTCATACAAACGACTCGAGCCAGCATTAAACGCATTCCTAGCCCACTGGCAACATCATCCGAGAATGCCAGCACATCGAGTTTATAGGCTAAGACCCATGCCACAGGCAGCAAGACTAACCACGGCAGCAAACGCTCGACTCGAGACCAATCTGCGCCGTAAACTGTTCCTGCTAAAAAAATTAGGGCGCGTCCGATGTCGTCTGGAGCGCGAACCAAAATCAGTTGTTGGACTGCGCCTAGGGCTGCACCAACCGCAATGCCAATCAGGGCAACCCGCACTGGGGCAATCTCGCCGCCTTTTTGGGCAAGCAGCAATACCAAGGCAAAACCAAGCCATGCCCCAATAAATGCGCCAACAGGCAGCAACCAACTTGGGGCGCTTGGCAGTAAAATCAGGGTGATAACTGCAAAAACCCCTGCCCCAGCCCCAACCCCAACCAAATCTGGACTGGCTAAGGGGTTACGAACCACGCCTTGAAGCATTGTGCCGGAAACCGCAAACAATGCGCCGCAAATTAAAGCCACCACAATTCTGGGTAAGCGCAATTCTTGGACAATCCGAGCATTGATGCTGCCAGACGAATCAAAAAGGGCTTGGATGACCTCGAGTGGTGGAATCCGAATTGCCCCAATCCCAATCGAAACGATACTGCAAGCCACAACAATCAGCAGCAGTAACGGAATCAGGCTCGAGGCTTGGAGTTTTGGTTTAACAATCAACACAGCGTTTTTTCCTTACAAAGGCTAGTCTAACTCGAGTTTTATAATTTTTATGCTTCTCGCCAAGTAGAAATATCCTCTACACTTGGGTAGGCTCGAGGTTTTAAGGCGTGTTTAACAAAGCCCATGTAAAACAGCCCAAGCAGTTTATTGGGGGCTTCTGACCAGCCAAAGTCGGTGGCTAAATCAGGATGGGTCGAAATCCGACCACTGAGCCACAATCCACCCAGCCCTTGGGCTTCTGCCATCAAATGGAGGTTCTGGACTGCCATTGAAACCGCCGCCAGTTCCTCCCATTCGGGCATCGGTTTTTCAACTCGCGGAGTCATACCAATCGCAATCCAAGCGGGGGCAGCAGCCACCATTTCAGTATAGATTTTGTTATAACTGACTGGTAACTCGAGTTTTTGCATCACACTTAAGTAGCGTGTCAAAAGTGCTTCTTTGGCAGATTCGCCAGTCATCACCACAAAGCGAAATGGATTGGTGCGCCCGTGATTTGGGGCGTAACGCGCTGCGCTGATACAACGCTCGAGCATGGCTTTGGGAATCGGTCTGGAATCGAGTTTATCCAGTGGGTATGAACGCCGCCCAGTAATAATGGCTTCTAAAACATCGGGATTGTACTGGGCGAGTGGCGAATTCACCACCAGTTCCTCGCCTTGGCGCATAAAAGCAATTAAGCTCTGGCGTATCTCGAGGGCATCGGTAGCGGGTTTAGGGAAGGTAAAATTCAATTCTTCGGAACGGCTTTCTTTTGCAAGTTGCACACTCAACCCTCGAGCATCCAAACGGCACAATTCGGCATGACTTGCCCAGACTGCACCACTGGCTTGACAAGCTGCCAAGAGTTCGGCGCTGTGGTCTTCGTTGACGTGTGCCAGCACGCCAGCAAAGTATTCTGGGGTTAAATCTGAAACGGCTATCTGACTCATGGATTCACCTTTAATGCTTGAATAAAATTCTTTCAATTGCAGTCCGTACACATTGAAACCAAGGGTGTACTCGAATTTTGGACGAATGTCTTATACCGATTAACTTAGTGCAGCAAGTTATGAAACCGCTCGAGTGGGGAAGATAGTTTGACTAATCCGACTTAATTACTCGGAATAATTGAAACATATGGCGATTATCCTGTCAAGAGCAAGAATGCTGGTAACTTGACAAAATGTACTCAAGGATTTAACATCACTTAAATAAATTTTTAGGTATACCTAAAAATTGAAAATAAAGGAGCTTTATGAACCTAAAAATCATTCTTGGTATCGGATTTGGTCTTCTTGCTGTTGGTACGCTCAGTCTTGCCCAAACCAAAAAAAAAGTCGTCACTACCAGTTTTACTGTCTTACAAGACATGGCAAAAAATGTGGCTGGAGATAAATTGGTGGTTAACAGCATCACCAAACCAGGTACTGAAATTCACGGCTATGCCCCAACACCATCTGACATTGTTCGCGCTCAGCAAGCCGATTTGGTACTTTATAACGGCTTAAATTTAGAACGCTGGTTTGAAAAGTTTTATGGACAACTTAAAAAAGTGCCGCGTATTGTGCTTAGCCAAGGGGTTACGCCAATGAACATCGCCGATGACGAATACGCAGGCAAACCCAACCCACACGCTTGGATGTCACCAAAAGTTGCTTTAACCTACATCGAAAATATTCGCAAAGCCTTTGTTACTCTCGATCCAAGCAACGCTGCGACCTACAACACCAATGCCAAAAACTACAGCGCTCAACTG
>JAYWHB010000218.1:0-4373 GCA_043777915.1 Deinococcales bacterium | reverse complement strand
AGTGGAAATTTCGGGGTTTCAAGCGTGATGTTTGAATTACTCTTTAAGCGTTATTGGTAGTAGTTGAAAAATCAAAGCCTTTAGGCATAAGGCAACTTTACCCTATTTAGAGCAAGGCTCGAGCTTAGGCAAGGGTTTTTGCTGTGCCAGTAAGCATATTTTTATCACTACCAACCTTGAGTACCAGCTTCGCCCTTAAACGAACCAACCACATCTGCCGTAATCCACCCGCCATAAAAATTGCCTGCTTGCGGTATCACCAATTCATCATTCACAAAGCAGCCATCACCAGCTTGAACCACCACTCGAGACGGATAAAACGCCAAATAACCCACCAGTGCTGTGTATCCTCGAGTCGGACTCGGGTAAAACCAAGCCACACTCTTAACCCCAGTTTTCAGATCGTAATACGCCGCTTCGCCTTTGAATTCGCAATAACTCGAGGCTGAACTGTGTTGTAACATCTCGAGGTTCACATCTTCGGGTGGAATGTAATAGCTTGGTGGGTGCGAAGTCTCGAGCAAACGCAAAGTACGAATCGAATCTGCCAGCACCAAGCCACCCGAGACTATCCGAATGTGTTTACCACAAGGCTCGAGACGCGGCGGACGCGGGTAATCCCAAACGCTTTCTTGTCCTGCTTTTGGCAGTATTTTTTTCATGGCTCGAGTGTACAGTTTTAAGATTGGTTATGGCAGAAAGTGGCTTTTTGTATCAAAGAAATAAAATCTCATGACTTACTCATTGTCCTCGTTTTGGGCTAAGCGTTTTGCCCAGTGTGCAACTCATGGCAAAACAAGCTATACTAGAGTTCACACCTCGGAGGTGATGACAGTAGCTAAAGACCACAAGATCAACGATCAAATTCGTGTTCGTCAGGTACGTTTAATTGATGACGAAGGCGGACAGATTGGTATTATTGACACTCGAGACGCAATGAAAATGGCGACCGAGAAGAATTTGGATTTGGTGATGGTTTCGCCAAATACTGTGCCGCCAGTATGCCGTTTGCTTGATTACGGGAAGTTCCGTTTTGAAGCACAGCAACAAGAAAAAGAGGCACGCAAACGAGCCAGAAACCAAGAAGTCAAGTCTATTAAGTTACGGGTTAAAATTGGTGACGGCGACTTTGACACCAAACTTAATCATGTTAAGCGTTTCTTAAAAGAAGGACATAAGGTCAAAATCACGATTATGTTCCGTGGGCGTGAACGAACCCATCCAGAATTGGGTGAGCGTTTGCTTTCTCGAGCCGCCGAAACCCTTGGTGATTACGCCTTGATTGAATCGCCGCCGTTACTGGCAGGTATGGACATGAACATGATGGTAGCGCCGACCCCAAAAGCCGCGACCATGAAATTAAAAGCCTCGGATGCTCCGCCACCCGAGGATGATGACGACGACGATAGTGACATTCCAGATGATGTTATTAGCGAAAACGTAGAAGCGCCAAGTCAGAACGCTTAAACCTCGAGACGCACCCAAAAGGTGCGTCTTAAATTTGGCAAATCACTGTTGACAAATCACACTCCACATTCTGCCTGTTTGCCCGTGGTCACGGCGATACGAGAAAAAATCTGCTTGGGTGCTGCACCGTCCAGCCAGCCAGATTTGATTTTTTGGAACGCCAATAGACTCGAGTAACCACTGGTTGGCATTGGCTAAATCCAAATGAAATAATCTCGAGCCGCTTTCGGAACTGGTTTCTTCTTGTACAAAACGCTGGCTTGGAAAATTGGCAGTTAAGAACTGCTCAAGCACATCAACCCGAACAGGGTATTGCCTAGCCGAGATTCCAGGTCCAATCGCCACTTCTATGTTAATGGGGTTTGCGCCGAGTTGCTGCATTCTCAGTACCGTCTGCTCGAGAATCCGTGCGGCAGTACCACGCCAACCACAATGGGCGGCGGCAATCACCCCAGCTTTTTTATCCTCGAGCAGAATTGGGTAACAATCGGCAGTTTCTATCACCAAAGTGATGTTTTTTTGATTAGTCACAACTGCATCGGCGGCTAGTAACTCGCTGGAAGCCAAGGCATCGGCGGCATCAACCACAAAACTTGAATGGATTTGGCGCAGTAAAACCACAGATGTGGCAGTCAAATCAAGGGCGGCGAGTGCTAAGATTCGATTCTCGAGAACATGATTGGTCTGGTCGCCAACCCGACTCGAAAGATTTAGGCTATTAAATGCTCCGAGGCTCGTTCCGCCGTACCGAACACTAAAACCGTGTCTATTTTGGAGGTTTGGACTGCACAACCACATTTAAGCAGTCTAACTCGAGTTTGGCAATTTAGTAGCAAATGACTTGATTTTTATGTCAATGACAAGTATTTTAACATCTGTGATGGCGTTACTTTACCCAATGCGAGAAAAGACCATTGTTGAGGCTCATCTTCTGCTAGACTATCAACGATGCCTAGTTTTTCATTTACAATGCCAACATGGAGGGGAGTGCCATGAGTGAAGTACAAATCTCGCCGTTAGCCAAGCGTCTTGCTGAGGAGAACTCAATAGATTGGCGTAAAATTCGTGGTACAGGACCCGAGGGGCGGGTCATCGAACGAGATATTCTGACCTATCTAGCCCGAATTATGTCCGGAGAAGCCGATCTTCCAGCCGAACCAGATAAATCCGAACCCGCCGGTCCAAGCAGTATGCCGGCAGCTGTCCCGGGGAATGTAGCAAACTATGCGGCTGCTAGCGCAGGGCTTGCCAAAGAAGGCGTGGATTTAAGCGCCTTGATTGGTGGTTTTCCACCTGTTGCTCCACTGCCAACCCTCGAAGCTCCTTTGGATTTTGGTTCTTTTGAACCGCCTGCGCCTGTGTTTACACCACCACCTGTTGCGCCTGTCTTCACACCACCTGTTTCAACACTTAGCAGTTCCTTATCGCAAGAGCCTGTTTTTGAAATTGATTTTGACGATGACGAACCCGAGATTGTCTTTGAAAACCCAACCGTGATTGACCTGCCAGAACCTGTTGTACCAGTTGCTCCAGTACCTGCGTGGACATCTCCAGTGATTGAATCTGTTGTTGCAACTGAACCCGTTTGGACTGTTCCAACGACTCCAACACCCATTGTGCCAACTGTCTCAGTTATTCCCGAACCTGTCTGGACAGCGCCCGTTGTGGCAGAGCCAGTATGGACAGCCCCAGTTGTTCCCGAGCCTGTTTGGACTGTTCCAGCAACACCAGAACCAATTGTACCAACCCCGCCAGTGATTGCCGAACCCGTTTGGACTGCGCCAGTTGTTCCTGAACCTGTTTGGACTGCGCCAATCGTACCCGAAGCCCCAGTATGGGTAGCACCAACACCAGCTATTTCGGTTCAAGAACCTGTTTGGCGTATGCCAGAGCCAATTGCTCCATTTAGTGCCGAGCCTGTTATCCCCGAACCCATTGCCGCGTGGTCAATTCCAGAGCCTGTGCATACCGCACCAGAACCTGTTTATGTTCCCACAGTTCTCGAGCCAAAATTACCAGACCCCATTCCAGAACCCGTGTTTGTTGCGCCAATGCTCGAGACTATTGTTCCAGTCATCCCAGTACTAGAAATTCCTGTGGTCATCCCAGTACCAGAAGTTATTGTCCCAGTGCCAGAAATTCCTATAATTATCCCAGTGCCAGAAGTCGTTATCCCGATTCCAGAAGTGCCTGTGGTCATTCCAGTACCAGAAGTGCCTGTGGTCATTCCGACATATAGCCCACCAGTTTCAACCGTCATTAAAGACTACTTCCAACTGTTTGCCGCCCGCCGAACCTTTGAGCCAAAAGCCCTTGAGGACATCCGAAGTAACCTCTCGAGCAGCCTCAATAACCGCGAAATCCCCAATGAACTCTTCCTTGCTCGAGCCGTAGGACGTGCCATTCATCTGCTCGGCATGACCCAATTCACCATTGCCCGTCTTGAACACAATGGCTTACAAGCCTACCAAGTCAGCGGTATTCAACACAGTTTCTTAGAAGCCCTCCAAGGACTGACTCGAGCCACCCAAAGCACCGCCGAAGGTTTACTGGTCGTGGATGCCTCGAGCCTAGGCGCAGACGATTTGGTCTTACCGAGTGCTTCTGGTGTTCTTGCCCTAGGCAGGAATGGCAAGCTGACTTTATCGGGCAATTTACCACCACTCCAAAGCACCGAATTCTTAAGTAAAATTGCTGAACTGCTCGAGAACCCTGTCGGGCTTGTGGTCTGAGGTCTGAGAGAAGAAGAAGGGAAAGGAGGAAAAGTGCAAATACTTTCCTCCTTTTTTTTAGGTGCAATGGCTTATTAAGGATTTGTCCGTAAATAACTTCCCTATTTGGAAATGATGAAACATTGTTTCCTAGCAGGACAGACACAGGGGTCTGTCCCTACAAAATCCATAAAA